>CAXUIV010000586.1:0-3358 GCA_964250875.1 uncultured bacterium | reverse complement strand
TTAAAGTAGGCGTCACTGTGGGTGCAATATTTGCAATTGACTGAGCTATGACTTCGGAGAAATTGAGACACTCTGAGCGTAGACCAGAAATACTCTGTCTTGCTTCTACTTCAGCAGTCATTTACAAGCCCTCGGTAATTGTTATGGTCTAACCAAATTGTTAAAGCAGTGGGTTTCGCTTCACACTACGACACCCTTTCTAACAGATTCGTAGCGAAAATTACCGATACTTGCAAAAATTAATATTTTCTATTCCTGAGGGTACATTCCAACACAAATGCTATGCGCTCATTGAATGGGGCACGATAAGACAATGCCCCACCTTACAAAATCACGCTTTGGGCTTC
This sequence comes from uncultured bacterium, assembly GCA_964250875.1. Taxonomy (GTDB): domain Bacteria; phylum Cyanobacteriota; class Cyanobacteriia; order Cyanobacteriales; family Chroococcidiopsidaceae; genus CAXUIV01. The sequence continues at coordinate 3,011 of CAXUIV010000586.1, read as the reverse complement.
CGACTGGCAGCTGCAACCAGTGCCCGAAAAATGCGCTGCTGTAGTGGGTCGTTGATGGAAAGTTCTGGATGCCACTGAAGAGCGATCGCCCAAGGATGCTGTTCATGCTCTAGCGCTTCGATGACTCCATCTGCTGCGTGTGCTGTGACAGTCCACTTCGGTGGTGCTGTACGAGCTGCTTGATGATGCCACGAGACAACGGTGACATCTGTCGCTCTAATCACTTTAGCTAGATAACTCTCTGGAGCGATCTGGACGCGATGCTCAGATGGGTAGGCTTGCTCTGCTCGATGTTCTACCAATGCACCAAACTCATCTGGTACATGCGCCACCAAATCACCACCACTCGCCACCACCAGCACTTCTAGTCCGCGACAGATACCTAGTACTGGGATGTCTGTGTTCAGCGCCGTCTGGGCTAAGGTTAGCTCAAAGCGATCGCGCCCCTGATCCACGCTGTAGATCGTTGGATGCGATGCACCATTATAAATAGCTGGATCAAGGTCGCCGCCGCCAGTGAACACAAGACCATCCAAGCGTTCTAGAATGGCAGCACATTCTTCCGGTTCTCCCGGCGTCAGCAGAACTGGTACGCCGCCTGCCAGTCGCACTGCATCTACATACTCACTTCGCAAACAAAATAGTCGCGTGTCACGCTGACTAGGAGTGGTAATGCCAATAAGCGGTGGTTGAACTGGTAAAGTCATCCTCTGATTGAGTAGGTTCGGAGTTCGGAGTTTAAATCTATTACCAACTCCGCACCCCGCACCCCGCACTAAGAAACTCTTTTCAGACTAGCAGTTTATGTATTGCGATCGCTCCCAATCTGTAACTTCAGCGCCGTAAGTGTTCCACTCCTGATACTTGAAATCGAGAAACGTTCTAGCTCCCTGTTCTCCTAAAGTATTCATCAGGAGAGGATCTTGTTCCAGGCACTGAAGGGCTTCGAGCAAGCTAGTTGGTATAGTTGGTAAGTCAGGAAACTCTGACCCACGCACGAACATATTTTCGTCTAACCGCTTACCGGCTGGCAGATGCTTCTCCATACCTTCCAGTCCTGCCGCTAAGATTCCAGCCGAAGCTAGATAGAGGTTAGTAGAACCATCCAACAGGCGACACTCAAATCGCCCTCCCTCTGGAATGCGGATCATGTGGGTGCGGTTATTCCCTCCATAAGAAACATAGCGAGGACTCCAAGTGCTGCCAGAGGTGGTGGTTGCTGCACCCAGTCTCCTATAGGAGTTGATCGTCGGATTGCACAATGCTGTCAATCCGCGACCGTGGGCTAGAACTCCACCAAGAAATTCATAAGCCGAGTGGGAGAGACCCATTTCATCACTTGAGTCGGCAAAAGCGTTGCCTCCATTCTTCCACATACTCATATGGACGTGGGCACCATTCCCGGTGAGCTGACTAAACGGCTTCGGCATAAAGGTCGCAGTCAGCCCTCGTTGTTCTGCCAGAGTTTTGACCATGTACTTGAAGAACACATGGCGATCGCTCGTCACCAGGGCATCATTATAAGTCCAGTTGATCTCAAACTGACCGTTAGCATCCTCATGGTCGCACTGGTATGGCTCCCACCCCAACTGTTCCATATAGCCAACAACGGTAGAAATAAAGTCAAACTGCCGCATCAAGTTCATCTGGTCGTAGCAGGGACGGGCGGCTGTATCTAGGGAGTCAGCCACTTGGTAGCCCTGGTCACTTTGCTTCAGCAAGGAGAATTCAGCCTCAACGCCAGTTTTGTAGCTGTAGCCCAGTTCTTCACATTGCTTCAAGACTTGCTTGAAGATGACTCGCGGTGCAGCAGCAAAAGGTTCTCCATCTAAATACACATCGCTGGCTACCCAACCGACATTCGGTTGCCACGGCAGCACAATCAGGGAATCTGGATCGGGAATGGCGGCGATATCGTGGGCGTCGGGGCCGAGTCCCAAGTTGGAGGCGAAGGGAGCAAAACAGGCACCGTCAGCCTCAACGGCGGCAATTTTAGCAGCCGGAACAAGCTTGGCGCGGGTTCCCCCTAACAAGTCGGTGTAGGAGACGAGGAAGAAATTTAGCTGTAGTTCTTTGGCTAACTCTGTGAGAGCTTTGCCTTTCAAGGTTGTAGTCACTGCCGGTACTCCGAATGCCTTCGGGTGAGAGTAAATCAAACTTGTTATAACAGATTTGTATTTATAGATACTGAAGTCGAGAGATTGCCCAAGGTGTTGCGGTCTTCGGGTGATCTCTTCAAACGAGTGGAACTCAACAGGACAGACAACTAATGCCATCAACCGAAGTGTTGTTTAGAGTAAGTATATTCCCTATACCTTATGCATAGGCAGGATATTTGTTGACAGCTTGAGTAAACATAGAGATATTTGACTTAATCAAGGAATGGCTGGAAAGGGATAAGTCGGTCAGAGACAGGGGGAGCCGTGACTGAAGCTAGATTTAACAGAATAGAAGATGAGATGGAAGCAGTAAAAACACTACTGTTCTCAGCAGCTAGTTACGCTGAGTCAGCTAATCGAGGTCTCGATCAATTAACTGTAAGGATCGATGGATTGGCTGAAAAAACTGATAATGTGACAGATGCTCAGAGACAGACTCAAACGCAAATAGATCAGCTGACCGAAGGAGTCAATCGAGTGTCTAGCAGAGTGGATGAGTTTGTGTTTCATGCTCAACGCCTATTTACTCAGCAGGCCACCAGGTTAGAGCAGACAGAGTGGCAAACCGAGAGACTAGAAGCGCTAGAAGCAATTATGAGGCGGCTAGATCGTAACTACGAAGCACAGCAAGCTCAGCTGCAGGAGTTTCAAGCTCAGATGCAGGAGTTTCAGCGGACCACCAATGCCGCTTTGGAGCGAATAGATAGGATTCTTGATTATCTTTTAAGACAGCTTAACTAGAATCTGACTGCTGAGATCAACAGAGTGGGAAGCATCTGATTTGTAACCTTCGCTCCAGCCTCTAGCCGTGACCGAAGCGGAGCGTCATGAAGATGAAGCGAATCACAAAAA
>CAXUIV010000585.1:0-3359 GCA_964250875.1 uncultured bacterium | reverse complement strand
ATTGACCGGGTGAATGTTGAGATCCAGCAGGCGGAACGAGACTACGACCTCAACCGAGCAGCAGAACTTAAATACGGCAAGTTGACCGACCTGCATCGGCAAGTAGAATCTGCTGAAACTCAACTTGCTCAAGCTCAGAGGAGTGGTCAATCGTTACTGCGGGAGGTTGTGACTGAAGCTGACATTGCGGAAGTTATTTCCAAGTGGACAGGCATTCCCCTCAGCAAGCTGGTGGAATCTGAGAAAGAGAAGCTGTTGAATTTAGAGGATGAACTGCACCACCGAGTTGTGGGTCAGAATGAAGCCGTTACAGCGGTCGCGGATGCGATTCAGCGATCACGGGCTGGATTGGCTGATCCAAATCGTCCTACCGCCAGCTTCATCTTCCTTGGACCCACTGGAGTAGGAAAGACAGAACTGGCCAAAGCCCTTGCCACCTACCTCTTTGATACGGAAGAATCGCTGGTGCGAATTGATATGTCCGAGTACATGGAGAAGCACGCTGTGTCTCGGTTGATTGGTGCGCCACCGGGATATGTGGGCTATGACGAAGGTGGCCAGCTCACCGAAGCGATCCGCCGTCGGCCTTATGCGGTGATCCTATTTGACGAAATCGAGAAAGCACACCCGGATGTATTCAACATCATGCTGCAAATTCTAGACGATGGCCGCGTCACCGATGCTCAAGGTCATACGGTAGATTTCAAGAACACGATCATCATTATGACCAGCAACATTGGTTCCCAGTACATCTTAGATGTGGCCGGGGACGACTCTCGGTATGACGAGATGCGACGACGGGTGATGGAGGCGATGCGCAATAGCTTCCGGCCAGAGTTTCTCAACCGGATTGACGAGATGATCATCTTCCATGCTCTGCAAAAACGGGAACTGCGGCAGATTGTGCAGCTCCAGGTTGTCAGACTGGAACAGCGGCTGGCTGACCGCAAGATGTCGCTCAAAATCTCTGACGCTGCCCTTGACTTTTTGGCAGAAGTCGGATTCGACCCGGTCTTCGGGGCGCGTCCACTGAAGCGAGCTATTCAGCGAGAGCTGGAAACTCCGATTGCTAAGTCTATTCTACGGGGTGAGTTTAACGACGGCAGCACCATTTTTGTTGACGTGGAGAACGAGCGATTGGCCTTTAAACGTCTACCCGCTGAGTTGCTGACAACTCAATCGAGCTAATTTCTCACCTTAGTGCGGCAGGTTGCGCTCGTGCGCAACCTGTTTTCCTTATAGCAATCGAATTAGGTGGATAGAAACAAAGCCAATAACATTACGGAATGTTAACTGCTGATTTGTTGCCCTATGCCTCATGCCCCACGCTCCAATCTCAACAAGCTATTACTGATCCCCTACTAATCTCCACCGACCTACTTAATATGCTTTTCTACCTCTAGATTGATGCTATTTTTTGTTACAAATTGCTAATTTGCATAGTAGGGCACGATTGCCTAACTTGATGAAAAATAAAGGGAATCTCGCTGTTAGCAGTGATCTACCTGGCTCAGCTAGAGACAAGGAGTTTTAACGTGAAACGATCTATTTTATCCGCAGCCATTGGTGTTGGTGTCATTGTCCTGAATGTAGCAATGCTGCCCACAGTACCTGTTTCTGCTCAAAGCAGTGGTGCCAGCGGTAGCTCAGACAGTGGCAACAGCAATGGTTCTGGTAATGCAAATACAGGCACAAGCTCGGCTCCCGGTAGTTCTACTTCAGATCCTAGTGCTAGCCCAAGTGCTGCTACAGGCGATACCTCTACTACAGACGCACAACCTTCAAACTGGGGTTTGGTGGGTTTATTGGGCCTGTTTGGCTTAGTCCCCCTATTCCGCCGTGCAAGACCGTCAGTTGGCTTAAGTCACACTGGGCCACTGCAAACCGATCCTCAGGCTAATAGCGATCGCCTACATCAAGGACTTGCTCAGGTGGGAACAGGTTCTCGCAACATTGTAGAGGAGATCAAGACAAATGTGAGTGATTTCCAAGAACGTAGAGCGCAAGAGAAGGAAATTCAAAACATTAAAAACGCTCTAGGACGTCCGAGCAAGCGAGTTATTCTTGACAGGCAAGATAACGTTATTCTTAACGTAGGCGATTTGATCACCAACCAAGCAATCGAACATGCTAGAGCTGCGGACATGCTTGATGTTTTGTTCTCCTCAGTAGATGAGCGAGAACCAGAAATAGCGAATGAAGATCATATTGCTCCTGTAGCGGGTGAAGCCTCTCTTGAAGAGCGCGAACAGGGAAATAACATCAACAGTCGTCGGCAGTAAGCAGTGGGCACTGGGCAGTGAGCCGTGCGTAGTGAGCTTCAAACCCTTAAGCCTTTTCAATCGCCAGCGAAGGTACTGCCTGCCTAATGCCCGCTTTGGTTACTAACTACTGTGTATCTTCAGAGACCTTTCTGCTAACCTGATTAAGCTTTGAGGCGAGTGGCCCTCATTAACAGTGATTCGAGAAATCCTATAGTTTTTGAATTTCCATAGTTTCAGAGGCTTACCATTGTACAAGTATCCCGAAAGGTAATATTTAGACACATAGCTTTCAACCTGACTGTTCAAAGCTCCGTATGGATAAGCTATGTGAGAGGCTACTTTATTATCTGGATCAAGGCCCGCGATGCAGCTTCTTATACCAATTTGAGCTTGGCTCAGTTCAGTTATTAATGTTTGAGTATCTATCTTAGTTAGATTTTTATGAGTTAGTCCATGAGACTGAAGATCGTAGAAACCCTTCTCAAACCCGTCTCGTAGATCACTACAGGTCATGTGCATGGAGGCGTTGCTTTGATAATCTGCCAGAGTACCTGGGTTGATGAATAAAACGGCTTTAACTTTTCTTTTATATTTCTTTTCTGCTCGCTCCAAACTATATATTAGGTTGGTGTAGTTGTTTTTGTAGCCATCGTCAAAGGATAGCATAATTGGCTTTTGACCAATGTGTTTAGGTGGTATCTGCTTAGATTTGGTGATGAAATAGTCGTAAAGTTCTTCTGTTGATAGAATCCAGAAGTTATGCGACATTAAATGGTCTAAAACTGTTTCAAAGTCTTGCCTCCGATAATTCATGCTTGAGAATGATGAAGTCATGAAGGGGCGATCATTAGGGTTTTGAACGTTGATTAAGGTATGAAATCCTAAAATAGGAATTCTGGGTGCAGTAAAATCAAATATCAAAAAAGCTACAGATAGGCCAGCCAGAAAGGCATGGGCTAGCCGGACATACAAGTTTTTATAGATGTTGAGCGACTTCATTTCGTTCTCAAATTCTTACAAAGCAATCTTATTTTAGTTACGAGCGCGAATCCTATGTAGAGACGTTACATGTAACGTCTCTACAGGTTGTTCGCA
>CAXUIV010000584.1:0-3362 GCA_964250875.1 uncultured bacterium | reverse complement strand
CTTACAGGTTTAATCGAGAATTTTACACGGAGCTTACCTTCTGGTAGCCATATTCAGGTGCAGGTTATTCCCACTGGGGATCAGTTAAAGCTACAGTTGCTGTCTCAATCTCAGCCTGGAGCAAGCGACATAGAAGCATCATTCCCAGTGCCGCCAATCCGAAAATCTCTTGGCCAACTCCTGATGTTTCAGCCTGAAACCGGCAACATCAGTCTCAACCTCACGGCGACCAAGCATTTGTTTCAGGCCATTGGCGGAAAATTGATTGTCCGGCAGCGGCCTCAGCAAGGCGAAGTGTTGACTATTTTCTTACCGCTTGAGGTTAGAGGGATGGGGGGGTGAGGTCCCCTCAGCCATCACCCCTCACTATCCATCGCAGCAGCGGGAGCAACTGGCAATAAAACGTTGAAAACAGAACCCTCTCCTAGCTTGCTCTTGACAGCAATGGAACCGCCGCAACGTAATAGGAGTTGCTGCGCGATCGTTAAGCCTAACCCAGCACCACCAGGGTCTTCTCCAGCTACCGGGCGAACTCGATAAAATCGATCAAAAACTTTGGGGATTTCGCTGGATGGAATACCAATGCCGGTATCGCGGAATTCCAACTGAACGTAATCACCCTGAAGACCAGCTCTTACCCAAACCTGACCACCAGTTGAGGTGAATTTAATACTATTGTGCAGTAGGTTAATGACAATTTGCTTGACCCAGCCGCTAGGACAAGAGACGGATGGGAGGTCAGTCGGGATCGTGTAGGCTAGCATGATGCCTTTTTCTTGAGCTAACGGCTGATAGGTACTGACGACTCCAGGCACAATGTCACTAAGGCTCACCGGCTGCGAGGCTGCATGTTCCGTCACCAGGTTGAGCTGCACTAAATCTAACAAACCAGTAATCAAGGAATTTTGGCGATCGCATTCGGTATTGAGCAGATCCATGTAGCGCTGCCGCTGATTAGGCTTGAGCTGAGGAGAATTCAGCAGGCTAAGAGCCGTCTTCATATGCGTCAAGGGGATGCGAAGTTCCTCACAGAGAGTGATGAGGAATTCATCCTTAAGCTGCATCGTGCTGAGCAGTTCTTCATTTTGTGACTGCAAGGCGGTAGCGGCGCGATCAGTAGTGGCACTGCGCCAAAGCTCATCCTGTCGCTGAATTTGTTTAGCTAATAGCTGACTTAGTAGCGCTGGGTCAGGAGCTGAAGGGCAGTCGGCAGCATTCCAGCTTTCGGTCGGTATGTTCTGTGATTGACTCGGTGCGACTTCCTGTTGAATTCCCTCTAAAACTTGCTCTACGACCAATTTATCAAAGGAGCAGATAGCCATCGTTCTAAGTTGAGTTTTCTTCGAGGCTTTTTCCGCCTTCCCAGACCGCTTGACTGGGAATTGATGAGCCAAAATCAAGCTACAAAATTGGGGCGACAGTACGACTAAAAAATACTCCCGCTTCAGCTGGCTCTCTGGTGCTAACTCGATTGATACACCTCCTGAATGGTCCAGTGCCGCCTCTGGGCTATTTATCGTTTCTTCCGCCTCCCTTTCAGGAATGTGGCATGTATAGACGGTACGAGCTAGCACCTGCTTACTGTAGCGCTGAACTTCTGCCTGCCAAATCTCTCCAGGTGGAAGCTTGACCCAGAGAGTCGCTGAAATCTGCTGTTCCACCAGCAAGTCAATTAATGCTCTTACCATTGACTGGAGAGTAGCGGGACTGACTCGAAAAAGCTGGGGAGGTCGCTCCACCTTGAGAGTCAATTCATAAAGAGGAAAATCCATAAATGTTAAAAGTTACAAAAGGTAAAAGGCGATTTTTTTCCCTTCTACCTTTTTACTTGCTATTTTTGTCTTTTGCCTAAAGCGGCTCGTGCTTGTTCCCGGTCATCGAAGTGAATTTTTTCGGTTCCCAGAATCTGGTAGTCCTCGTGACCTTTGCCAGCAATGAGGACACCATCACCAGGACTAGCTGCCAAAATGGCGGTGTGAATAGCGGTAGCGCGATCGCAAACGACTTCTGGTCGCGCTGTCTCTGGTATCCCGACCAAGATATCCTGCAAAATTCGTTCTGGGTCTTCTGTGCGTGGGTTATCCGAAGTCACAAAAACCCGGTCAGCTAGCTGAGCAGCAATTCGCCCCATCTGGGGACGTTTAGTCCGGTCGCGATCGCCCCCACAGCCAAATACACAAATCAGTTTTCCTGAAATAAAAGGCCGCGCCGACAGCAGTAAGTTTTCCAAACTGTCTGGCGTATGAGCATAATCGACAATGACACTAATATCCTGCGCCTCAACTACCCGTTCCATCCGTCCTGGCACCCCTGGAAATTGAGGCAGGACTCTGGCAATTAACTCCAAATCCACACCTAAATGTAGAACTGCTCCCACCGCTGCTAGCAGATTCTCCAGATTGTACTGACCAACTAAAGGAGATTGGAAAGCAACATCTCCCTCTGGTGTATGCAGCACGCCACTGACTCCAGTTGGCCCATAGTTTAACTGGCTTGTGTACAGATCAGCTCTATCTTGGACACTATATTGCCACACTCGTGACTGAGGCAACTGCCCGACTAACCGTTGACCATAAGGATCATCAGCATTAATCACCGCCTGACCTTGAAGATAATCAGGACTGAACAGCAGGGCTTTCGCTGCAAAGTAGTCTTCCATAGTGTGGTGGAAGTCCAAGTGATCTTGAGTTAGATTCGTGAACACTGCCACGTCAAAGGAACAGCCCATAACCCGACTTTGCGCCAAGGCATGCGAGCTAGTTTCCATAACTCCAAACTGGCATCCAGATGCCACAGCTGCCGCTAGCTGCTGTTGCAGTTCTACCGCAAACGGCGTTGTGTGTACGGCTGTTTGCTGAAACCCTGGCCAACGGGCGTAAAGCGTGCCAAAAAGAGCTGTGGGCAGTTGGGCTTGGGTGAGCAGGAATTCAATCAAATGAGTTGTGGTGGTTTTACCGTTTGTACCAGTGACGCCAACAAGTTTCATCTTTTGGGCTGGATAGCCATAGAAGGCAGCAGCCACTTTGGCACAGGCTTTCTGCATGTTGGCGGCTAGAATCAGGCACTCTCCGTTATGAGGAGGGTGTTTTTGAGCGGCTTGGGGGGATACAAGGGCAGCCACAGCACCCGCAGCGATCGCACTCTCCCAAAACTCCCCACCATCTACCCGCGTCCCCGGCATCCCGATAAACAGGTCTCCCGGTTGGCAAGCATGAGAATTAGTCGCTAGACCCTTTACCTCTACTGCCAACGCGGAATGTGGCATTTGCAAGCCATCAACTGCTAACAACTCTCGCAGCTTCATCTTCGTTACTCCTCACGCACTCGGCTTGCGCCTATTCTGCACCATTATGGGGCAAATG
>CAXUIV010000583.1:0-3363 GCA_964250875.1 uncultured bacterium | reverse complement strand
GAGTGGCACACCAAACTCCCTTTTTGCAGTCTCAACTGCCGCAGGTGCAGGAAGAGATTGCCATTAATTTAGTGGGCATGTATACAATCACTCGCTCGGTTGCCCGTCGGATGGCAACACAACGAGAGGGGAGAATCGTTAACGTCTCTAGCTTGATGGGCAAGGTAGCTGCGCCGACGATGGCCACCTATTCAGCTACCAAGTTTGCAATCCTGGGCTTTACTCAAGCCTTGCGCGGCGAACTAGCAGCACACAACGTCCGTGTGACAGCTTTACTGCCATCCCTAACAGACACTGATATGGTGCGAGAATTACAGTGGTTTAGGTGGGTGACACCTATGACTCCTCAGAGAGTAGCTCAGGCACTCGTTGCTGGACTGGAAAAGGAATCATCAGAGATTTTAGTAGGATGGCAGAGTCATTTAGCTGTGTGGTGCAACCGCCTTGCTCCTTGGCTACTGGAGAAAGTTTTACTGATGGCTGCTCCTCTCCCTAAGGATAGACGGAGGCTCTATCAACTGACACCAGCAAGGGCCGCCTCACGTTAAAATCTTTTGCAGATGGGGGCACTTATGCCCCTATTCTTACAATACAGCTTTAAGGATATTAAGTCTCAAGCTGTTTTTAATATTCAATTGAGCTGTAGCAGCAAGCACACTAGCCTGTGAATCTATCATCCTTTTCCTGGTGGCAATAATCTTTCGGCCTATGATCCTTATGAAGTATCTTGGTCGCTTTCAGTTGCTTGCTCTCCAAACCTGGCCAGCAATTGCTCACGAGATAGAACAGATAATTGCAGCAGCAACAAAGTAAATTCTTCAGAAGGTAACAACAACCAAAGCTCAATTGTCGCCGCTAGTGGTTCATCTAATAAGCCATAGCGGAATCTGAGCAAGTTTTCTAGTAGAACGCGGCGTTCCGTTTGCATGCCCTGCTGCTCTCCTTTCTGTCTCGCTTCTTCTAGCCGCTGCAAGTAGAGTGGTGACAAACGCAGAATTAAATCCCGATCTTCTTCCTCTAGATTCTCACTCGCTTCTAAATTGACTCGCAAACTATACAGTAATCCTAGAGCGTTGGCGCGTAAGGGATCGTCCGCCGACAGTAGGGTTAGTTCATCAATTGCCTGTTCTTGAACTCTACCCCTAGTGTTGCTGAATTCGCCAGTGCTGATACGGTTGGGTAAAGAGGAGCGTCAGTTTCAAAAGTGAATGACTATAAATCCTAAGATAGATCGTCAACGAGAGCATCAAGCAAACGAGCGCACTTTTCTGGCTTGGCTGCGCACTTCAATCGCATTGATTAGCTTCGGTTTTGCCATCGCTCGATTTGGTATATTTCTGCGTCAACTCCAAACAACTCTGACACAGCGAGAACCTCCAATCAGTCCCTTGCTCAGCTCTGAGAGCCTGGGTGTGAGTCTAGTTGGTTTTGGCATTATTATCATTGCCTTAGCAGCTTGGCGCTACAATCAGACGTTTTGGCAAATCGAGCGGGGTGACTATCGACCAAATCGTTTCATGGTTTGGCTCCTAACGGCAGTAGTTATCATCTTGGGAAGTCTCAGTATTCCTTTGCTCCTGCTTCGTAAGCAGGATTTGCGCTCTCCAGTTTTAAACCCTCGCCAACAGTCTCCCTCAAATTCCTCTTCATCCAGCAGTAAGGTCAGAAATCGGCAAAACGAATTTTAGTCCAGTTCTACCACGCCAGTGCTAGCCCATCAGCACGAGGCTCTGATGCTGCCACGAAGACATCATTCTGCCGCAAGATAATTTGGCCCTTGCCAAAAAGTCCTCTCTCTAGACTGATTTGCACATTATGACCCCGTCCTAGCAATTCCAGTGCCACACTTTGTGGTACTGCTTGCTCCAAAAGAACTGTGTTTCCAGAGACAAACTGCCACCTGGGTGCATCAAGGGCGGACTGAGGATTCATACCGTAATCTGCCAAATTAACTACCACCTGGAGATGACCTTGTGGCTGCATCGGTCCACCCATAACACCAAACGGTCCTAATGGTTGCTTGCCTTGGCTAAGAAAGCCTGGAATTATCGTGTGGAAGGGACGCTTCGCCGCACTCACCTGATTAGGATGTTCCGCCTCCAAAGTGAAACCGCAGGCCCGATTCTGAAGGGCAATCCCGGTATCAGGGACCAGAACGCCACTGCCAAAGCCCATGTAGTTAGATTGAATAAAGGAAACCATTAGTTTCCGATCTGCTGTAGCCAAATAGACCGTTCCACCCTGAGGTACACCATGCTGAGCCAAAACGATCGCAGTTTCACCAATAGCCTGTCGCCGTTGAGCTGCATAAGCTTTGTTTAAAAGGAACGACTCAGTCACCTGCAAGAAGCGAGGATCTGCTACGTAGCGGTGGGTATCGGCAAAAGCCAGTTTCATCGCCTCAATTTGAAGATGGTAGCTCTGAGCTGATTCACGTGGGTATTTACCCAGCTCAAAGCCTTCGATCATATTCAAAGCCATTAAAGTAGCAATGCCTTGAGTGTTGGGTGGCATCTCCCAAACTGTCACCCCCCGGTAGTTCGTGGAAATAGGTTCCACCCAATCGGCTGAGTGCGCTGCTAAGTCATCTGACGTTAGGTATCCCCCTGTGGCTGCGGCAAAGGCAGCTATTTGCTGAGCCAATTCACCCTGGTAAAAGCTCTCGCCTCCACTAGCCGCGATCGCCCGCAGCGTCTTAGCATGACCTTCACTACACCACATCTCCCCTGCTACAGGTGCCCGATCATCAGGGAAAAAGACTTTCCTAAAAGGCCGAAACTCTGGATCAGTGAGGGGCAGGTAAATTGCCTCAGCCCGCTGCCAAGCCTGGGCTGTCACTGGCGATACAGGAAAGCCCGCCTCCGCATACCGGATGGCAGGCTCAAACAACTGCTCAAACGGCAACTGCCCCCAGCGTTCCCATAAAGTCCGCCAAGCAGAGACTGCCCCTGGTACAGTCACGCTCAACCAACCATAGGGCGGCACTTGTGACTTTCCAGCAAACAACTCCAGGGAGAAGTTTTGAGGACTTCTACCCGAAGCATTCAGGGCATGCAGTTTCCCATCCCAGACTAGAGCAAAGGCGTCTGAGCCGATACCGTTAGAAGTAGGTTCTACGACAGTGAGAGCGATCGCCATAGCCAAAGCAGCATCCACGGCGTTCCCTCCATGAAAGAGCATCTCCTGTCCTGCCAACGCTGCTAGAGGCTGACTCGTCGCTACTGCACCCCGTTGACCCATAATTACTCGTCGGGCACTAGGGTAGGGATAATCATTCAGATTTTGTAGATGCATTGTTATTTAGCTGCCAAAAAGGCAGGGGAAAAGGTTAAAGGCGAAAGGCGAAGACACTTTTCTTCCTTT
>CAXUIV010000582.1:0-3365 GCA_964250875.1 uncultured bacterium | reverse complement strand
GCGGAGAAGTGTTTTGAACTCATTTAGTAATTGCTGTGGAGCAAAACGGTGGTATGTTATGTCTGTTCATATTTTTGGCATCCGTCACCATGGTCCTGGTTCTGCTCGTAGCCTCTGTCAGGCGTTGGAGGCGCTGCAACCGGATATGGTGTTAGTTGAGGGACCACCTGACGCGGAGGTCGTGCCTTTGCTTGTGCATGCTCAGATGCGTCCGCCTGTTGCTTTGTTGGTCTATGTTCCAGACCAGCCGCAGCAGTCTGTTTATTACCCCTTTGCGGTCTTCTCGCCAGAGTGGCAGGCAATCCGCTATGGACTGACGCGGCAAATTCCAGTCTGCTTTATGGATTTGCCTCAGGCGCACCGTTTTGCGTTCCAGCAATCAGACGAAAGTGAGGAGGCGCATTCAACTGAGAACACCCAGCCTGCGTATCGTACCGATCCGCTGAGTTTGATGGCACAGGCGGCGGGGTATGGCGATGGGGAGAGCTGGTGGGAACATTTGGTAGAACAGCGACAGGACAGCACCGAGTTGTTCTCTGCCATATTGGCAGCGATGACGGTGCTGCGGGCTGAGGTGGAGGCAGCTGCGTCGCCGCTGGAGGCTTATCGAGAAGCCTACATGCGAAAAACGATTCGAGAAGCTCAGAAGAGTTATGAAAGAATTGCCGTTGTCTGTGGTGCATGGCATGCTCCTGCATTGGTGCAAATGCCGCCTGCCAAAGATGATAATGCGCTGCTGAAGGGATTGCCCAAACTCAAGGTGGAATCAACCTGGGTTCCCTGGACTTATGGGCATCTGTTGAGAAGCAGTGGTTACGGGGCTGGCATCACCTCACCGGGTTGGTATCACCATTTGTGGGAACAAGCTGGTAGCGGGACGGTGGATAGCTCAATTCGCTGGATGACACGGGTGGCGCGGCTGTTGCGGCAGCAAGACTTGGATGCCTCTTCAGCGAGTGTGATTGAGGCAGTGCGGTTAGGTGAGACGTTGGCGGCATTGCGCGATCGCCCGCTTCCCGGCTTACTAGAACTGAACGAAGCAACCCAAACCGTGCTGTGCTTTGGCGATTCGCTACCGATGCAGTTGATTCACGACAGGTTGATTGTCGGCGAACGGTTGGGCGAGGTGCCGCCAGAAACGCCGATGGTGCCTCTGCAACAAGATTTACAGCAGCAGCAGCGGCGATTGCGGTTAAAACCAGCAGTGGCAATGTCTCTAGAACTGGACTTGCGAAAACCTTTGGATTTGGAGCGATCGCACCTGCTGCATCGACTCACCCTGCTGAATCTGCCCTGGGGTGAGCAGCAATCGACGGGTAACGTTAAGGGGACGTTTCGGGAGTCCTGGAGCTTGCAGTGGCAGCCGGAGTTTGCCATTCGCCTCATTGAGGCGGGCATCTGGGGGAACACAATTGAAATCGCGGCTACAGCTTTGACCTGCGATCGCGCCAACGCAGCCAATCTACCGCAGTTGACGGAGTTGATCGAGCGGACTCTCTTAGCAAACCTGCCGCAGGCGATCTCCCACCTGATGAACCGCCTACAGTCGGAAGCGGCAATTGCCAGTGACGTGACTCATTTGATGGGTGCCCTGCCGCCTTTGGTGAATGTTCTGCGCTACGGCACTGTGCGCCAGTATGAAACGGAGGCGGTTGGGAGTGTGGTGGACGGGCTGATTACCCGCATCTGCATTGGTTTGCCCGTTGCGGCGGCTTCACTAGATGACGATGCAGCGATGAACCTTTATGGGTTGGTGATTTCGGTGCAGGGGGCGATCGGGCTACTCCAGCAGCCAGAAGCCTTGGAGATGTGGCAGCGGGTTTTGGCTCAAATGGCAGACCAGCAGGGATTGCATGGGCTATTGGCAGGTCGCTGCTGCCGTTTGCTGTTTGAGGCAGGGGTGTTTGAGGCAAAGGATGCAGGGCGTCGTCTGGGACTGGCACTCTCGACGGCAGCGGAACCTACTCAAGCTGCTGCCTGGATTGAGGGCTTTCTTTCGGGCAGTGGACTGCTGCTGCTGCACAATCCTACTCTTTGGCAGGTTCTGGACGATTGGGTGGTTCAACTTCCCGCAGACATGTTTACAGCTATTCTGCCGCTGGTGCGTCGCACTTTTTCTACTTTTGCTGCGCCAGAACGTCGTCAGATGGGAGAGAGGGTAAGCCAGGGGAATTCTGACCTGCAATTGGTAAAGATAGGGGCTTTTGATCGTGATCGGGCTGATGCTGTTCTTCCCTTTGTTGCTCGACTCTTGGGAGTTTCATTTTCTAGCTCTGAAGGTTTAAAGTCATAGATAAGAGTTGAGTGATGTAGAAATTAGGAGATTGTACGATGAAGCCAATTGTTGAAATCAGTGAAGAAGGCATCCTTATACCGATTGAAATTCTACATTCCATCAAACTGGGTACAATATTCGTTGTTGAGGTTAATGATGGAACTTTAATCTTGCGTCCAGAAAATAAACCTCAACCTTTTTGGGCAACAGCGACACCTAAGGAACGGGCTGATAATTTTCGGCAATGGGCATTAAGCCATACGGATGGTCCCGGCTTGCCTGACGAAGCTTTGCATCGAGAAAATATGTACGACTGATGACGGCTTATCTTTTAGATACAAATATTTTGCTAAGAATCAGCGATAAGAATGCAACCGAGCATCTCTCCGCAATCACAGCTACTGAAAATCTTCTAGCGCGAGGTGATGAAGTTTATATCACTGCTCAGAATGTTGTTGAGTTCTGGGCAGTTGCCACTCGCCCAATCGAAAGTAACGGTTTGGGGTGGAGTACACAAAGAACAGCAACAGAAATTGAGCAATTTCTCGATCGGTTTCCACTGCTAGAGGAATCAGCAACCATTTTGCCAAACTGGCTCTCGCTGGTAAAAACATACGACATTAAAGGTAAAAAGACTCATGACACTCGACTAATTGCAGTTATGCTCACTCATGGAGTTACCCATCTGCTGACGTTTAACACGGCTGACTTTAGCGCTTATGCCGCTGTCACGATCGCTCATCCACATCTAAGTTGAAAATTCTATGGACACAGAGGAACGACTTCGACGCTGGCGACTGATTCTGGGTGGGGGTGCTGCTGATGGCATCTGCTCGCAGGGTGGCGGGATAGGGGATGGTAGTGGGTTCGGTTTGGGTAAGGCTGATGAGGCAGTGGATAAGGCATTGAGTGCTTTGTATGATGGCGATCGCCAGGGTGGTTTGGGTGGATCTTCTCCCAAGGTGGCGCGTTGGTTGGGAGATATTCGTAACTATTTTCCGACCTCTGTTGTTAAAGTTATGCAGCAGGATGCGCTGGAACGGCTGAACCTGCGCCAAATGTTGCTGGAGCCAGAATTGCTACAGGCTGT
>CAXUIV010000581.1:0-3373 GCA_964250875.1 uncultured bacterium | reverse complement strand
AAGCCACGCTCGACAATCGTTGTCGGCAACTCTTGATGATAGACCCCTGAAGGGACGAGACCGCAGCCACCATATTTTGCCATCATCCTGAGCTGAATCAAGACATCTTCACCACAATGATCGGCGGGTAACTCTTGCCAAAAGGAGTACCCACCAAGTTGGCGCAGTTTACTGGTATCAAACATTACGCAGCCTGCCACCCAAGCTACGCGATATTTACGCTGCCGCTCCGCAGTTAAGCCGAGGCGCTGCTGGACGTGGTAGAGGTTGGCAGCATTGTGGAGACGCCAACGTTCCCACTGAGGTGTACCAGATTCAACGACCTCTGGCTGGACGGGACCTTCCCAAAATTCAATGTTTTGCTCGTGGGGGCGGACATCATCGATAAAACTCAGCCCGGTTACAGCACAGCCAACAAAACCACAGCCCTCCTCCTGAAGGGCAACAAGCATCCGTCCCACCACATCTGATTCTAGAATCAGATCGTCATCCAAGAAAAGGCAGTAGGGAGCTATAACTTGGTCTAAGAGGAACTGGCGTTGCTCTGCTATCCCTCGACGAGGCAAGTGTTTGTGAACTTCAACGGTATGACCATGAGCTTTGAGTACACGGATGACAGCCTGCACTTCAGCCGTCGCTACAGGTTCACTATCTTCGGTCTGGTCAGAGATAACGATACGGAAGTCATGGTAGGTCTGAGCTATCAAGCTAGTAAGGGTGACAGCCAGGGCAGTTGGACGGCGATAGGTGGGAATGAGAAGATCGACAGTAGCAGTCATCAGAAGTTGGCTTATTGTCCATTGACAATTTTCGCACTTACGCTCGAAGTTTTTGTCAAACGCCAACTTCCGCGCCTACCCCTAGCCTCAGCCCTATCCACAGCAGGGTTGCTGTAGGTCCATTCTAGATTGCTGGAGCTACAGCACGGTTTTGGTTCATTCACCTGAACGGACGGGTATACGGATAAGCTTTGTACAATAAACTGTTAGGTGCCTAAGGCCCTTGAGAAGGGCAACTGTTGTAAGCTTCGGAGTTACCCTAAAAACTTCGTTTTTCTGAGCTTGCAGACGAGTTCGCAATTTGCTAAGATGTTGTTGAATGCAATTAGTCATATAGATGAGTAGTTACAGGCGATTGAGTTATCGGCTACACCGAGGAGTAACCAAGTGGTTACATTTTTGTGGAGGTTTAGTATGTCCTGCTTCTTCTTGAGTAGTTATGCATGTCATTACCCGCTCTCGCCTTGTAGAGTTTTGGGAGAAGCATCCTGACGCCAAGACCAGTTTGCTCCTTTGGTATAAGCTAACGATCTGTGCTGATTGGCAGAACTTTGTAGAAGTACGCGAGGTCTTTTCCTCTGCCGATCGAGTTGGAAGCTTTACAATTTTCAATATAGGAGGTAACAAATACCGATTAATTGCTTTTGTGGATTATACGTACCAGAAAGTTTTTATTCGTCATGTTTTTATTCATGCGGAATATGACAAGAATGATTGGAAGAAAGACGATTGGTATGAGTAGACTGATAGCAGGTCGTTGCTGTTATTAAGGAAGTATGTCGTCGGGTCGCCGCCGCTACGGGTGAGGAAGTATGTTTACAACAGAACCTAATAATTACATTGAGCTTCTACAAAAGTTTCCGCCTCGTCCAATTAAATCAGAGGCAGATTTTCTTGCCGTTCAAGAGATTATCGATACTTTGCTTGACTCTGGTGAGATTACACCAGAGAAGCAAGACTACATCAATGTACTGGGTATTCTTGTCCATGAATACGAAGAAAAGCATGTATCAATTCCAGATCTAAGTGGTGTTGATTTGCTTAAGGCATTAATTGACGAATTTAACCTTAAACAAAAAGATTTAGTTCCTATTTTCAAAACTGAGTCAATTGTGTCTGCAATTCTCAATGGTCAGCGTAAATTCACTGTGGAACACATTGAAAAACTAGCTGATTTTTTCAACATTTCTCCATCTGTCTTCTTTAACTGAGTTAATTGCTTTGGCGTTAATACGTCGGTTTTCTCATCTGGCAGTGCTAGTTGGGTATTATTAGTCATTGGCAAACAATCACTGGATCGGACATCAATCGGAGATCGACCGTGCTAACCATCCAAATTCCCCCAGATCTCGAACAGCAACTCTCTCAATTGGCGGCTCAACTCAACCTCCCCGTGGAAACCTTCATCCTCCAGTCCCTCCAACAAATTGTTGCACCTCCTGACGACACCCCAAAAGCCGAAGTCCTCGATGGTCTCTATCGTGCCCTTGCAGATGTCCAAGCTGGACGCATCAGCCCGGTAGAAACCCTGTGGGAAGATGACAGTAATGACTGAATCCCAGGCAGTACAAGTTTTCGTTGCCGACGAATTCAAACGGGTAGCCCAGAATCTGAGAAAACGCTATCGCAACATCGAATCCGACCTCCAAACCCTAATCGAGCGACTGCAAAATGGTGACCTTCCTGGCGATCGCATCTCTGGCTTTGCGGATTACGTTGTCTACAAAGTCCGCGTCAAGAACAGCGACATTCGCAAAGGCAAAAGTGGCGGCTATCGTATCATCTACCAAAGCCTGACTCAAACCGCTATTGACTACAGTCGCTATCTCGTCAATCTCTGATGCGGATCTTGCCGATCGAATTATTCACATGGAAGATGGGTATCTGGTGAATCACTCTGGTGTCGCTGCCATTGAAACTTGGCCGACCGCCAGATCGGGCAGGACCGTCAGCTTATATCTGTTAGATTTTGCGGCTTGTCCGATCGACTGACTGCTGGTGCAATACGTCAGGTGAAACGGTGGCTTGTACCAAGGACGCGATCGCTGCTTCAATCCTCTGCCAGCCAGCGGAAGAAGTAAAATCAATCCCCAAAAATGTCGGGCTGACTTTGGTTCGTAAGACCAGGTACACAATGCCAGCAATCAAAACCGCACTGATCGCGGGCATGTCCTTGTCAGGTGGAAAAGAACACTTCTGCTCTAAAAATTCCAGGCTCTCGGTTGCCATGCGATCGCGCACCTGTGCTAACTCCAGGGTTAATTCATTCCCTTCCAGCAACTCCCAACGCAGAATTTCTTGAGTAATGGGACGCTGTTGCAAGTCATGCAGAAAGCGAGTAAGCAACAAAACCATCCACTCATCAAGCGATTCTGCCCCTGCGGTTGCCTCATCCCCGATCAATGCTTCAGCGGTAAGCCAGTAATCGCCTTCCTTCCCAAAGATTTGCAGCAACGAGGGCAAGTTCTCAAAATATCGGTAGATAAGTACCTTATCTACACCAGCTTCACGGGCGATCGCGTTCACCCCCAGTTGCTTGAAACCCGACTCCGACAACAATTTGCCAACCGCTGCCAGAATGCGGGCCTTTGTTT
>CAXUIV010000580.1:0-3376 GCA_964250875.1 uncultured bacterium | reverse complement strand
TTGTATTGCCAGAATTGATTCATGTTTAGAGTGTTTCGGGTGGATGGCGCTTTAGGATCGGCAGTCTCAGCCTGTAGAGACGTTGCATGCAACGTCTCTACATTGCTAGCACCTCGTAACTCGCGAAGATCGGCAATGATCTGGTCTTTGGTGCGACCCCGTAACTGAAATAGAACGAAGGGGTCTTCGCTGAAGCGATCGCCCAGCTGATAATAAATTGCCGCCACGTGCTTACAGGGGTTAGCCTTATCCGGGCAGGAACACTTGCTGTGAACGTCAGACAGAGTAAAGGGAAATAGCGACAAACCATTCGCCGTGAACACTTCCTCAATATTGGACGGCATCTCCTCCGCCAACAGCTTCGCCTCAAAAATTGCCCGTTGGGACATGGTTTCAATCACGTAACCCCACTGCTCATCAGTAAAGGGGTCAATGGACAGGGAAACTTGATAAGGCTCTGCCTCTGTGCCTTGCACTTTAGCCAACACCTTTGAGCCTTTAAAATCAATGCTGAGGACGTTTCCCTGACGAGCATAATTGCGGGCACGTTCTAGTCGCTTCTTAAAGCGGTAGGAATCTAGCAAGTCTAGCCACCGTTGTACCCACCATTCTCGATAGGGGAGTGCGGAGTTCGGAGTTCGGGGTGCGGAGTTGAGTGCGTTGGTCATCATTAGGGAGTGCAGAGTGCGGGGTTCGGAGTTAAGTGTGTTAGTCATCGTCAATTACAGCGTTGCGATCAAGGAGTAATAGGTTGCGGAGTTGATCTGTGTCCAGTTCGGTTAGCCACTGTTCTCCAGCACCTACCACTTGTTCAGCCAACGCTCTCTTACTTTCAATCATGTCGTGGATTTTCTCTTCTAGGGTGCCAGTGCAGACAAACTTATGGACTTGAACATTGCGGGTTTGGCCGATCCGAAAGACGCGGTCAGTCGCCTGGTTTTCCACGGCGGGGTTCCACCAGCGGTCATAGTGGAAGACATGGTTGGCCCGTGTCAGGTTAAGTCCCACACCACCAGCTTTAAGAGAAAGAATCATGATTGGCGGACCTTGGGGGTCGTGCTGAAAGCGGTCTATCATTTCCTCACGTTGTTTTTTAGAGCTACCACCATATAGAAACAACACTTCTCGTCCGATTTGTTGCTCCAAATAAGGTTTAAGCAATTTGCCCCACTCCGCAAACTGAGTAAAGATCAAAGCGCGATCGCCCTCAGCTAAAACCTCCTCCAACATCTCCTCCAGCCGCTGGAGTTTGCCGGAGGATTGAGTTCGGAGTTCGGAGTTCGGGGGTCGGGGTTCGGAGGAGCCAGCCGCGTGCGGGGGTTCCCCCCGTTGAGCGGACTGGCGTTTCAGAGTTGAGAACTCAAGTTCCCTTTGCCCTTTGCCCTTTGCCCTTTGCCCTCTGCCCTCTGCCCTTTCCCCTTTAAAAAGTGCTGGATGGTTACAGACTTGCTTCAACTTCACGAGTAGAGCTAAAATCATCCCCCGTCGCTGTAGTCCTTCAGCTGATTCAATCTCAGCCAGAGAGTTATCTACTACTTGCTGGTAGAGTGCTGCTTGTTCAGTTGAAAGACCGCAGAACTCGGTTACTTCCTGCTTTTCTGGTAAATCTTGAATAATATCGCGGTCTGTCTTCAGGCGACGCAGAATAAAGGGTTGAACAAGCGATCGCAATGTTTGTAAAGAAGCAGTATCTCCATATCGCTCGATCGGCATGGCAAATCGACGCTGGAAAAACTGGCGCGGTCCCAAATACCCTGGGTTAAGAAAATCTAAGATCGACCACAGTTCTGATAAACGATTCTCTACCGGCGTTCCTGTTAGGGCAAAGCGAAATGAAGCTTGCAGTTGCCGTACTGCCTGCGACTGCTTTGCCTCCGGATTCTTCACATTTTGGGCCTCATCCAACACGACTCCCTGCCAGGAGACACTTTGGAGGTCCTTCACATCTCGGTGAATAAGAGCGTAACTCGTAACGATCAAATCATGGCCTTGTACAGCCTTGGCAAACGCCTTGCCTTTCGGACGTTTGTCGCCGTGATGCACTAAAACTTGCAGCGTCGGACCAAACTTCTTAACTTCCCGTTCCCAGTTGCCTAAAACAGAAGTTGGGCAAACTAATAACGTTGGTTTTTCGATTGCCTGCTGCTCTTTCAGGTGCAGCATAAAGGCAATGAATTGCACGGTTTTGCCAAGTCCCATATCATCTGCCAAACATGCTCCCAAACCCCAGCGCTCTAGGAAGGATAGCCAGCTCGCTCCCCGCGCTTGGTAGGGTCGCAACTGACCCTGAAAACTTGCCGGTGTCGGTATAGGGGCGATCGCCTGGTTATCGGTTAGCGTTGCCATCAACTCTTGAAGCGTCCCAGATGCCTCAAAGCTGACTACTGGTAACTTTTCAATTGTTTGCGTGTCACCATTACCGAGACGTAGGGCATCTTCCAAAGACAAAGCCATCTGGTCCTTACGGCTGGCAAAGAACACCTGCGCTGTCTTGA
This sequence comes from uncultured bacterium, assembly GCA_964250875.1. Taxonomy (GTDB): domain Bacteria; phylum Cyanobacteriota; class Cyanobacteriia; order Cyanobacteriales; family Chroococcidiopsidaceae; genus CAXUIV01. Next base: position 881 of record CAXUIV010000580.1, on the reverse strand, counting down.
TATCCTGCGGTCGCAGTTCTACCCACTCACCGTTAATTTCCACCAGTGGACTATTAAGAGCGACAAGGCGGTCAAACTCTGCCTTTGATAGCGTTTGTCCGCCGATCGCTAATTTCCATTGAAAGTTCAGCAGGCTCTGTAACCCCAGTTTTTCTTGCTTTTGTGGTGCTTGAGCGCTGACTTTTAAACCTAAGCGATTAGCCCATCCCTCACGGTTCGCTAAACTAGGAGGCAAAACTACCCCCAGCCCACTGTCCTCAAACCGCCAAGCCACGGTTTTTAAAAACTCGTAGGCTTGCGGTGGAGTCAGATGACAAGACTGAGGCAGTGGCTGCTCTAGGCTGGATATGATTGGAGAGTAGAGTCTAGAAGCCAACCCCAAACCTCTAAGCAAAGTCTCCTGAGGTTGCTCGATTGACCGTCCCTGAGTCACCAAGAGTTGAACTGGATGACGCCAAATTGTTTCCGCATCTACCAGAAACTCTGGATCATCAGCCGCTTGGAGGCAGTAAGTCAGAGTCCACTCAGCCTCACCCGACGCAGGAGCAGCAAGACGAAAGCAAGTGCGAAACAAATTCTGAGCCAAATTCTGAGTCACCAACTGGTGTTGCAGTGGTGCCGTCCAAGCATTGAGCGTCGCTGCAAGCCTTTCTACCTCCGCTGGCTCCGCCTTTAGGGTGCTATCATCTAACAACCTTGTGCCTGTAGGGACTGCCTGTCCCAATGCTTGCAGCCAGCGTATTACAGAGGATTGCCCAGGCGGTGAGGTCCGCGCGCCCACCACTGCTCGCACCTGAGCGTCTATCGTACTGTTAAGAAATCCCAGCAGTAGTTCTTGGGGTGGTGGCGGTAGCTCAACTGCAAGATGAGAAGATAAAGAG
>CAXUIV010000579.1:0-3395 GCA_964250875.1 uncultured bacterium | reverse complement strand
CACTGATTTTTGCTACCCTAGCTGCGGCTTACATCGGGGAAGCAATGGAAGATCATGGGCATGGTGGTGAAGAGCATGGGAGCCACTCGTAGTAGCTCTCAGTTGGTGAAATTTTAGATTTTGGCTTTTAGGCTTAACGAATCCAAAATCCAAAGTCCAGAATTCAAGATCGTTCATTTTGTACTCAAAACAAGGAAAATTAACATGGATCCATTGGTTTCTGCTGCTTCCGTTTTAGCTGCTGCTCTGGCCGTTGGTCTAGCAGCAATTGGTCCTGGGATTGGTCAAGGAAATGCAGCAGGTCAGGCTGTGGAAGGTATTGCTCGTCAGCCAGAAGCGGAAGGTAAAATTCGCGGTACGCTGCTGCTGAGCTTGGCATTCATGGAGGCGCTGACGATCTATGGTCTAGTCGTTGCCCTCGTGCTGCTGTTTGCCAACCCCTTCTCCTAGTCAGTGCTGAGTTTTGAGTTGTAAGTCTTGAGTTAACAACTCAAAACTCAAAACTCAAAACTCGAAACTCATATCTGGAGGGGAAAATACCTATGACATACTGGATAACCATACTGGCTGTAGAAAAGGTTGGTAAAGAGGGAGGATTATTCGATCTTGATGCCACCCTACCTTTAATAGCAATACAGTTTCTCATTTTGGTTTTGCTGCTGAACGCGACCTTTTACAAGCCACTTACCAGAGCAATTGATGAGCGAGATGATTACATTCGAACAAATCAATTAGAAGCACAGGAACGCTTGTCTAAGGCAGAACAACTAGCTAAGCAATACGAGCAAGAGTTGGCGGTAGCAAGACGGCAGTCACAAACGGTGATTGCTGACGCTCAAGCAGAAGCCCAGAAGGTTGCAGCTACAAAGCTGGCGGAGGCGCAGAAAGAAGCTCAGGTGCAGAGAGAACAGGCGGCTCAAGACATAGAGCAGCAAAAGCAAGAAGCTATGCACTCGTTGGAGCAACAGGTGGATTCCCTCAGCCACCAAATCCTGGACAAGCTGCTAGGGTCTGTGCTAGTGGGTCAGTGATACGCGATTGAGATTGTGGTGACTGTTATGGCATAGACGAACTGAAGGTGCGTCCATGCCTGATACAAAAACGCAAAGGTAGGAAACGAGCGGCGTATTTGTGGGTAATCATGGGAAATTTTTTACTTTTAGTGGCTTCAGCTGGTGCCATTGAGTCGGAAGTGAGCGAGGCAACGGCAGAGGGTGGATTTGGTCTAAATTTGAATATTTTAGACACTAACCTAATTAACCTTGTCATTATCATTGGTGTGCTGTTTGTATTCGGACGCAAAATCGTGGGAAAAACCCTGAGCGAGCGCCGCGAAAAAATTGAAACAGCAATTAAGGGTGCAGAGCAACGCCGTCAAGAGGCGGCAACGGCACTGGCCACCCAGCAGCAAAATCTGGCTCAGGCTCAAGTAGAAGCCCAAAAAATTCGGGCAGCAGCTGAGGAAAACGCCAAGACAGCCAGGGAAAATATACTAGCTGCGGCAGCTCAGGATATTGAGCGCATGAAGGAGTCAGCTACCCAAGATTTGAACTCCGAACGCGAACGGGCGATCGCTCAACTACGGCAGCAAGTCGTCGCTATGGCATTTCAAAAAGTTGAGTCGCAACTCCGGGACCGGGTAGACAGCACAGTTCAACAGCAGTTAATTGACCGCAGTATCGCGTTAATGGAGGCAAGCCGATGAGAGGCAGTGCGGCAAACGCTCAAATCGCAGCGCCCTACGCCCAGGCACTCGTTGCTGTGGCGCGTTCTCAAAACATGACGGAGCAATTGGGCGAAGATGTGCGCTCATTGCTAAATCTGTTAGAAGGCTCTCAGGAACTGCAAAACTTTCTGGCCAATCCCTTTACTGCGCCTGATGACAAAAAAGCTGTACTGAAGCAAGTCATTGGCGAAGGCGTTCAGCCCTACTTGAGTAACTTTTTGATGCTGCTAATAGACCGACGACGCATTTTACTGCTCGTCCCTATCTGTCAGCAGTGCCTAGCGCTGTTACGGGAGATGAATCAAACAGTTTTAGCCGAGGTCATCTCTGCTGTAGAACTGACAGAAGCCCAGCAGCAAGCAGTTCGGGAAAAGGTTATGGCTATGACCGATGCCCATCAGGTGGAACTGAGTACCAAACTCGATCCAGACTTAATTGGCGGTGTCATCATCAAAGTTGGCTCACAGGTAGTTGACGCCAGTTTGCGGGGGCAGTTGCGTCGCCTTTCTCTCCGCCTCACCAGCGGCATTTAGACTTGAATTCTGACCTTTTGAGTTTTAACAAGCAACATGATTAGTATCAAACCCGACGAAATCAGCAGCATTATTCAGCAGCAAATTGAGCAGTATGACCAAGACGTGGCGGTGGCTAACGTCGGTACTGTCTTACAAGTGGGTGATGGTATTGCCCGAATCTATGGCCTTGACAAGGCGATGGCTGGAGAACTATTAGAGTTTGAAGATGGAACCGTTGGCATTGCCCTGAACTTGGAAGAAGACAATGTGGGCGCGGTGCTGATGAGTGAAGGCCGTGAAATTCAAGAAGGCAGTTCTGTCACTGCCACGGGTAGAATTGCCCAGGTGCCGGTGGGAGAGGCCATGATTGGACGGGTTGTAGATCCTTTGGGTCGGCCAATTGACGGCAAAGGGGATATCCAGACAACAGAGAGTCGGCTGATTGAATCTCCAGCGCCAGGAATTGTTGCCCGTCGGTCTGTGTACGAACCGATGCAAACGGGAATCACTGCCATTGACGCGATGATTCCGGTTGGACGCGGTCAGCGAGAACTCATTATTGGCGATCGCCAAACTGGTAAAACAGCAATTGCGATTGACACGATTCTTAACCAAAAGGGTGGAGACGTGATTTGCGTCTACGTCGCCATTGGTCAAAAAGCTTCCACAGTTGCGAACGTCATCGATACCCTCGCTCAACGCGGCGCACTCGACTACACAATTGTCGTTGCCGCGAACGCCAGCGATCCTGCCACTTGGCAGTGGCTTGCACCCTACACGGGTGCCACCATAGCTGAGTACTTCATGTACAAAGGCAAAGCAACGCTGGTGATTTATGATGACCTTTCAAAGCAAGCCCAAGCGTATCGGCAAATGTCACTACTGCTGCGGCGTCCACCCGGTCGGGAAGCTTACCCAGGAGATGTGTTCTACCTCCACTCACGGTTGTTGGAGCGGGCAGCGAAGTTAAGTACCGAGCTGGGTGAAGGCAGCATGACAGCGTTACCAATTATCGAAACTCAAGCGGGTGACGTGTCTGCTTACATTCCCACAAACGTGATTTCAATCACAGACGGTCAGATTTTCCTCTCCTCCGACCTGTTCAACTCTGGGCAGCGTCCTGCTGTGAATCCTGGTATTTCCGTATCCCGAGT
>CAXUIV010000578.1:0-3406 GCA_964250875.1 uncultured bacterium | reverse complement strand
CGCACTATTGGTCGCTACAAATGCCCTCCCTATGCCGAACAGCAACGTGTACCACTGCAACCGGACTTTAACCACGTATGGCTAGAGTTTTACGTACCTGGGTTTGGCTGGCTACCTATGGAGTCCAATCCTGATGATGTTGTTGAGCATGGTCCTTATCCGGCGCGTTTTTTCATGGGATTAGCCTGGTACCACGTTGAAATTGGCAAGGGTATCCCATTTGAAACCCTTACAAGCAGAGGCTTGCCGTTAGAAGACACTTCAATCGGTGAATTGGCAATCAATCATATCCGGTTTACGATTTTGGAAGAACTACCGGCTTATACGTAAATAGTTTAAAACTCCAGCCTGTATCTTTACTTACATTTCACACACAAACAACCTTGCTAATGTAAGTTTAGAGAAGGGGGTTGAATTATCATCCAATAAAGTTGGCATCGCGTTAGCAATCGGTCATTTTAGTAAAAAAAGACTCTGCTAACCACTCATGCTTCACACCGCTACCTGTATACAAATGCACGCTTTTCAGTGATCAAGGTCACAAATAGAAGTGAGTTGACTCCGGTAGTATTGGAACGATAATCTGACATCAACCGTTAAATATACTTTTAGCTAAAGGCGGTAGGTGGTGACGTGTCCCATTTGCCTGAATGGAGTATGGATAACCTAGCTGTAAATGGATTGACATTAACAGACCCTGATAATCGGTGCGATAAGGGTGATGATGCAGTGACGAATTGGAGAAATCCTTACAATCGGCAAATTAGCCACGAAGAGCAGCAACTGTATGATCACCTACTCCATCGGGTACAGGTAGAGTCACCAAGCCAGCTCATCAAGCGCTACCGAGCTTTATTCATCGACGGTGTAGACTATAGCGACCATCAAATCCTGTTAACTCTCGATCAAATTACAACTGCAAAATCAGCTGATACAGAGTTTAAGTTTGTCCTTAACCGTTGCTGGCACATATTGATTAACCGCTGGCAGATGCAGCCTCAGTTACAAAAGGCGATTCCAGAGTTGCTTGCGTTGTTTGAGTGTTCTCCTGCCTACGTAAGTACACACTGTTTTCGCTACCGAGCCGTTAAGCGCTTGCATGAACTGGTGAGGCTGTTTACTCAAAGTGAGCAGTACTTAAGCCTACGTCGTCTAGCTCAGATTATGAGCCAACCTGAGTCAGATACAAACCCTAGAGGTAACGCAGGTACTGAACCCCTAGGTGCTTTGATTCGCCGATATCCTTACTTGTATCAACATTGCTTGATCACTGAAGATTGCACTTCCGAACACCAGCGGGCAGTCAGAGTGATTCAAGGCCAAGTGCAAAGGAAATTTGAAATTGATTTATCTCAATACGTTACTTATCAAGTGCGATGCGCTAGTGCTGCCTCTAAGTCCACAGCAGCACCTCGAATCATCCAGCCAGTAAAAAATCCAACGCTTTTGAGCGACGGTGAACTGAACGGTGCCCTGAAGCAATTCGTTGGCAAAGTGCAAGGTAGTCATACGTACTACGACCTAGCTCAGAGCTTCCTAACTCACAGTCGTTACGCTCCCTCCTTCCATGCCTTTAAAGGCGACCTGTACGAATACCTGACGTCTTCCCTTGATCTCGGACAGGCTAAACATCAGTTTAATGACAGACTGTATGCCCATCTACAGCACATCATTCCTGAGAGCGACCCTGACCAACTTAACGACTTCCTGCTGGTGAGAACCTGTAGCCAGTTATTGAATTTTTTAGTAGTGGAAAGCCCAACACGTCCTCATCACTATGTTTTTGTTGACCTAATTACTAATTTAGGGACGACGCTAACGACTGGGCTGTTGCTAAAAATTGTGCTACTTTGCCGCAAGGTAAAGCCATATTTAGAGAAGCGGTTTTCAATTTTGTTTAATCATTATGAATCCGCTGCTACGGGCGGTGTTCAATGGTTGGTCCAAACGCTAGAGAAGCTAAACTTAGCACTTAGTATTCACTTCGGTGGTGTAGACCTCCCCTGTCTTAACCAAATTTTATAAGGGACGCAGAGCTCTGCGTCCCTGCTATTCAACAATGCGATTGTTGTAGCGACTCATCGTCTTTTCCACTCCCTGCCTGAGACTGAATTCTACAGCTTCAACTACAACTTGAAGGACTTTGGACATCAGTTTGGCTTCAGCAGCAGAAAACCGTCCTAGTACATACGATATGGTATCTGGGTCTTTGATATCAGATTGGGGTCTACCAATGCCTATGCGTAAGCGGGGAAAGTCCTGGGTACTCAGGTGTGCGATCGCGCTTTTCATCCCGTTGTGTCCACCTGCTGAACCCGACAAGCGCAGGCGCACTCTCCCCATGGGTAGATCCATATCGTCATAAATCACCAGCACAGATTCTGGCGGCAGTTTAAACCAATCAATTACTGCTCGAATTGACTGCCCGGAGCGATTCATGTAAGTAAGTGGCTTAAGCAAACGTATTTTATCTGCTTTTGGCCCCTCGCCCTCACCAAAAACGCCCTGGTACTTGCGATTGTCTGACAACGTGATTTGCCAGGAGCGGGCTAAGGCATCAACAGCGGCAAATCCGATATTGTGCCGTGTTTGGTCGTACTTTGGTTCTGGATTCCCCAGCCCGACGATCAGCTGAGGAATGACCATTGGTGTGGTGACGGCAGCTTCTACCATTTGCTTGAGCTGATTGTGTAGAGCGATCGCCTAGCTGTCTGCTGAAGTAGCATGATTCTCGGCGTTAGCTGCTATTTGCTTAGGCTCAAGCTCAGCCGTCGTCTTCACTGTTTGTTCTAGCTGTTCAGCTTCCCGCTTAAATTCGTTCTCAAACTCTTTGGAAGCCTCCTGAAAGCCGCGAATCGCTTTACCCATACTACGACCAATCTCTGGCAGCTTTTTGGGACCAAAGATTAATAGAGCCACAGCCATGATGAGAGCCATTTCCGGTAGACCAATGCCAAAGATATTCACCTCAAGTTCTCCTAAATATATGTTTGGTCCTAGTCCCTAGTATATGACTCCACAAAAAAACCCGGTTGAACCGGGAGTCTCAAATGCTTTTCTCAAGCTTGGCGTTGACGCTACTCAGCCGCCTGTGTTGGTCCAACCGGGAGCAATGTCCAGCCTCTCGAATAGTAGGGAAGAGTTGTAAATTTGCAGAATAATCAGCAAAAAGACGAAGAACAGCAACATAAAGACGGCCATCAATGGCGTTGTGCCCCAGCCTGGAGCGACTTTACCATACTCAGAGTTTAACGGCCTCAGAATTTCTCCGAGCCAAGTGCGTTGTGCCATAATTCACCGATGAGAAATCGTCAAAGTATTTTTTAATGATCTGTAATATTCTATAGGAATACGACTCATAATCTAGCTACATTATGGAACCCGCAACAGTTCTTAGCATTTCTGT
>CAXUIV010000577.1:0-3407 GCA_964250875.1 uncultured bacterium | reverse complement strand
CATTTTTAAGTCGGCTTGAGCTGGGGATAGTATTTGTTTTGCCATTTTTGTTTTTCTTTATTCAAGTTTTTAAAAACTGGATCGACTTTCCGCTATTTTGTCTTTGAGACAAGCGTGAGGGCGAACCTGATGAGCAGACGTATTTTAGTGGCAGTAGGTACTGCATAACTGCTGTACATAATTTGTCACAGATTTATTTGATGTCCCACCGTAATTACACGCGGATTATTTAAGAGTTATCAGAAGTGCAGTGTGAAAAACTTCGACAAAAGAGTTGGGACGGTCGTGGCGAGGAGGCACTTCAAGCTGATAGTTTTCCTCGGCGCAAATCCCGCGTAACTCTGCGAAAGCATTTGCAAGAGAAGGTCTTTGGCACTGCTGCTGCCAAACGAGGAATTCCTGGAAAACGTCAGCTTTCACAACGGCTGCAACCAATTGGTTCTCGTCATAGATCAGTTGAGGTTCTTCAACAACAGCATCAATGAGTTCCGAGAACTTTTGTTTTGCTTCCTCAAGTTTCCAGGACATGTTTCTTGTAAGCCAGACAGGATTTATCTAAATTGTAGAACCCCAACGGGAATCGAGCGTTATAGACATTTGCCCATAGCAGCCTTGACTTGAAAATATCGCCGGGAATTACAGGTTTTCGACACTGCGCATCCCGTCTTAATTTTGTTCATTTCTATTTACGTTGGCTGAGGCTTGCTACGCAATAGGTTCAGCCCCAGTGCAATATATACACACCCCGATACCCGCTCTAACAAGTTCAACAGTCTGACATTTCGCCGGATAGTGCGGGTTGCTGTTGCAGCACACATGGCAACCCCTAAACACCATACTGTACCCCCAGTGACGAATAGAATACCCAAAAACAAGAAGGGAAATACTCCTAATTTTGCTGATGGGTCGATGAACTGAGGTAGGAATGCCAGGAAGAAAACTGCCACCTTTGGGTTGAAAACATTGGTTATGACTCCCTGACGATAGACCTTCCAACCACTCATCGGGGTGACTTCCAGTGTGGCTAGACTGGATTTCTTCTGTAACGCTTGAACACCAAGGTAGATCAGGTATGCGGCTCCAGCAAACTTAACGATCGCAAAGGTCCAAGCCGAAGTCGCTAGGATTGCAGATAACCCTAATGCCGCAAAGACTGTATGAACGAGTATCCCAGTACTGATGCCTAGAACCGACATCAACCCAGCACGGCGACCCTGGGTGACACTCCGGGCCAGAATGTACATGGTGTCTGGACCTGGAGTAATCCAGAGTAAGAAACTGGATAAGATGAAAGCTACTAGACTGTGTGTACCAAACATCAGCTGCTCCGGTTAGGGAAACGGCTCAATTTTTAAAAACTGGACAGAATTTCCGCTATTTAGCCTTTGAGACAAGCACCAAGGGATACCTGATAAGCAGAGGTGTTTTAACAGTGGCAGTGAAGCTTGTGAAAGTGTCAATCAAGCAGGGGCGATCGCATGCATGACTATAGCAATCCTATTTGAGTTGTGAACGCAAGCGTCTTCATGTAGAGACGTTGCATGCAACGTCTCTACAGGTTGTTTACAAATGATTTAGGATCGCTACATAGCAATTTTTGTTCTGATGCAGTACACGCGGAGGGCGCAAAGCTTTGCGCCCCTACAATTGGCTGTACCTCACTGGGTTGAGAACCGCTATATACAAGTCACTGCTGCTCGTTAGCTCTACATCTCAGTCAGCTAGAAGTGCCTTGAAGTTTAGACCGCCGCCGTAGAAAAATAGCTCCAATTGCGCCCATTCCAATTAATGTCGTAGCGGTTCTTGGTTCCGGCACTGTCTGGAAAGAACCACTCACCTTTGCCTGACCCTTTAACGCCACACCGACCTGTAGGCTCAGTGGCTGGACTTGGGAAAAGGCTAATGTGCCGGTAGCGCCACTGAATTTGCCTGCACCACCAGTGATATTGAGAGTACCAGATGTATTCACTGTCAGGGTGCTGAAGTCAATCAGTCCAGTCGCACTCTCGGTCCCAAACAACTTATCGCTACCATTACCTGCAAATACAATAGAGCCAAGCGGTACGTCCTTTAAGCCGAAAGCTGCTGGATCGGTATTAAAGCTGAAGGAACCAGTCGTGAAATCGGTTTGGGAGTAGGTGAGGCTGTTAACCTGGTTGAGGCCATACAGGGCGTCAGTACTCGACCCTGAAAGCGATATCTGTTCGAGGTTCGGTGTGAGATCGTTGGCAGTGGCTAGTATATCGTAGTTAGCGCTGAACGGATAAGTCGTCTGTGCTGGTGCTGGAGCAGCACCAGCGCCAAAACCAATGAGCATCACTGTCGGAATGAGCCAGAGAGTGTGCGAGCGAATCATAAGCAATCCTTAGAAATTATAGTAGTGGAAATTAATTCTTACAGACAGGAAACTACAGATCGATCGGAAAGTCAATATGATTCATAGCCCGTCCTGTTCAACAACGTACCAAACATTCAGAACATTGAAACCGAGAGTTCAGTGAGCGTACAAGTGTGTTTCACCTGATTCCAAGTGAACTATCCCCATTCTGCGGCGTTTGCCTAATTTAGATCATGCAAGTTTCTGGAGATAGGTTTTAAGTTAAGCTCAACTTAAGAGTCTAGAAGCGCGATCGCGGAACCCAAGCTTCACCCCGATCCAGAACCGTCCAGAGTGATGCCAACGAGTCAGAAGCAAAAATACGAGATAATGAAGTTCTGCGAGCCAAGAGAACTCTAAAATTTAAAAATCCAAAATTGCTATTTCCACACGCTTCCTACAGGATCGGGAACGCTACCCCCATGGCAAGCGTGGATACTCTAATCTTGTGATTTCCACCTTGGTCTATAGGACTCATATCTAGCAAACCTTCCAAGCAGCATTACTTCTTTAGTGCTGCCCCAATTGCAGATTTTCCATCAAATCATCCTGATTATTTCTCCCAAGAATCAGTGTAGGCTGGAAGTATAGCTCATTGGATCGACGAGATGTTTAAGATCGGCGTGGAAGAAGCATCAGGTCAACTCAAAGCTTTGTTAAAGCGGGTTGCCGCAGGAGAAGAGGTTATTCTGGTTGAGCAGGATCGCGAGGTTGCACGACTGGTGCCTCCAATGCAACAACAATGGTTATTCCAGGCGCGACAGTTTCGAGAGTCTCTGCACGTTCAAGGGGAATCTTTAAGTGCAACGGTTATGGGAACACGTTAAGAGGAGCGCGGTTGATCTACTTGGATACCAGTGTGGTGGCTCCGTTTTACTGGTTAGATGCTCTCAGTGATTTGGAGTTTAAATTTTGAATCTACTTCATTTTGACTGAGAACCAGCTAGTCCAGCGTACTGCGCTGATAGATATTGGGATCGTGCATTTCCATGAACCGCTCCGGCTTGCTCAACGGCACAAAACCATATTG
>CAXUIV010000576.1:0-3426 GCA_964250875.1 uncultured bacterium | reverse complement strand
GATCGCAAACAGTTGATCTAGAAGTCGCTTTTGATGTGCGGTGCTTGGCCATTCCTCCAGATGATTTGACCAGTTGGGATGTACTCAGTGCCACAGTCGTAGCTCTCATCCACAAGGAACTGGAGCAAAGCCCCCACCGCACGGTTTACCTGTGCGGCGAGTCCTTTGGCGGCTGTCTCGCTATGAAGGTTGCCTTAGCTGCGCCCCATCTGTTCAGCCGCATTGTTCTCATCAACCCAGCTTCTTCCATTCACAATCACCCTCTGCTGCGTTGGGGTGCAGGATTAACCAACTTGATGCCTTCGGGTCTCTATGGAGTTGGCTCGTTAGGGCTGTTGCCGTTCATAGCAGCCTTGAATCGGATCGCGCCTCGCGATCGCCAGGAAATGAAAAAAATTCTACAGACCATACCACCAGAAACTGACCGTTGGCGATTGTCTTTACTGAGAGAGTTTGATGTTGAAGATACTCAGTTGCGCGGCTTGACTCAATCAGTGCTGCTAGTTGCCAGTGCCCGCGACCTGCTCCTGCCCTCTGTCGCCGAGGCCAAGCGCCTAGTTCACACATTCCCTAACGCTCAGATGACAGTGCTGCCTCATAGTGGTCACGCTTGTTTACTCGAAGCCGATGTGAACCTTTACGAAATCATGCAGGCTGAGAATTTTCTAGACAGTAACGCTCAGTCAGCCAGCCTTTCCCCCCATATTTAACAGCTTTAACATCAATGTCTCCTAATCAAGGACATCAAACAAAGCTACTAGGAAGCTACTAAGTAGATGGCAGAAATAAAGCTTAATAGGTCAAAGGACTTAAGCTGCCTGCTCCCTGCCCTGTGACCAACCTTAACAATTCATCCTTTATTCTCGCCAATCTGCTTAGCTTCCAGTGCCTTGTCCAGTATCTGATGTTGCATCATTATCTGAACCGTATTGCCACAACCGTTCTAGGGTTTCAATTTGCTTTTGCAAAACAACATCGCGATAGAGACTGTATCTGTAGTGTAAAAAGAACCCTAAACCAAGACCACAGGGGAGAAGATAGCTCAACAGGATGAAGATATTTGAAATTGATCGTTGCTGATTAGGACTAAGTGCCTGCTGTGTAGCACTGGCAGGAGGCTGGCTAGCCGCAGTTGTTTCCTGCTGCACAGCCCCTTCATCCTTAGCCGATCCCTGAATACTCTTGTCATCACATAACCAATGCTCTGCCTGTTTGTGACACACCAAATGTGTCTCTTGAGATTGCTGCTCCAGACTCAGACTATAAACTGCCGCTTGAGCTGGAGTCGTCAATCCCCAGGTAGTTACAAAAATTAAAAGGTTAAGAAGTTTGTAATTCATGGCGGTTAAGGACTTGTTGCACCTCTGGATGGTGGGTGGATGACTGGGAGATAGACCAGAGAGATTAGCTCGTCAGTCTTTTAATAGAAGTCGTTTCACGTATTTCTGTATTGTAAGCTACTGTTTACTATTTATTCAAGACTCAGCACAAACTTCTCGCCCTCACCTAGCAGGTAGAAAGAATATGTCGAAAGACAGGTTTACGAACTAAAAAGTCCCTGTTTGTAGCAAAACCTACGAATCCGGTCGATCAAGCTGACTAATTTAGTAAAGGTACTTTTCAAAGACAAGGCTTTAGTGAGTCTGGTGATTGTGCGGGCTTTTATATTGAACCCATATTTAAAGATGTAACGAGGGCAAACCATGACGGTCGTAGATGAAACTCCAGGAAGGGCAGGTAAAACAGCAACAGACTTAGCTGAGCCTACGGGAGACGCATTTAAATCTCAAGAATTGATAGAAGCAGGGGAGTCCACACCGGGCGTAAACAAGTTTGAAAGAATTAAAGCTGCGAAAGATGGTCTAGTGCTAAAGCAAGAGCTAGACTACTTGGCAGAGGTCGGATGGGAGGCGATCGATGAGGCCGACCGTGATTTTCGGCTCCGGGTTTTGGGTTTGTTCTACCGCCCGGTCACACCCGGCAAGTTCATGCTGCGGATGCGGCTGGCTAATGGCGTGATCACCAGTGGCCAAATGCGAGTTTTAGCCGAAATAGTGCAACACTATGGCGATGATGGCAACGCTGACATCACAACAAGACAGAATATTCAACTACGGGGGGTGCGGATTGAGGATGTACCGAATATCTTCCGTAAACTCCAGCAGGTCGGTCTAACCTCGGTGCAATCGGGTGTGGACAATGTTCGCAATATCACTGGTTCGCCTTTGGCAGGACTCGATCCCGATGAATTGATTGACACCCGAGGATTGTGCCGCGAGGTTCAGGACATGATTACCAAAAATGGGGCAGGCAATCCTGCATTTACCAACCTGCCTCGGAAGTTCAACATTGCGATCGCTGGCTGTCGCGATAACTCTGTTCACGCTGAACTCAATGACCTTGCCTTTGTGCCCGCTTATAGAGAAGATGGAGCAGAGGAAAACGTCCATTCCGAAAGGCAAATTGGATTTAATGTCATAGTCGGTGGCCTATTCTCTCCCAAACGTTATGAAGCTGCGGTTCCTCTAAATGCCTGGGTGAGTCCTGATGATGTCGTCGCTTTGAGTCAAGCGATTCTGCTGGTTTACCGCAACCATGGTCTGCGGGCGAATCGGCAAAAGTCGCGGCTAATGTATCTCATTGACAAATGGGGCATTGAAAAGTTTCGAGCAGAGGTAGAAAAACAGTTTGGTGAGTGCGGAGGAACATTACCCCTACAGCCTGCTGCGGAAAAAGATGAATATCTCTGGAGTAAGCGCGACCATATTGGTGTCTATCGTCAGAAGCAACCTGGATTAAACTTTATCGGTCTACAGGTTCCTGTCGGTCGTCTATATGCCCAGGATATGTTTGACTTGGCCCGGATGGCAGAAGTATACGGCACTGGCGAGATACGCTTTACCGTTGAGCAAAACTTGATTATCCCAAACATTCCTAGCTCTCGCATTGAACCCTTTTTGCAGGAACCTCTGCTAGAGCGTTTCTCTGTCGATCCGGACAATTTGATGCGGGGGTTGGTTTCTTGCACTGGTAGCCAGTTCTGTGGATTTGCCCTGATTGAAACGAAGAATCGCGCTCTAGCTTTTGTTAAAGCATTGGCGGCAGAGCTATCTTTGCCTCAGCCGGTGCGCATCCACTGGACTGGCTGTCCCAATTCCTGTGGTCAGCCACAGGTGGCAGACATTGGCTTGATGGGCACAAAGAGTCGCAAGAATGGCCAAGTTGTAGAAGCTGTGGACATCTGGATGGAAGGCAAGGTGGGTCACGAGGCTGAACTAGGCAAGCGCGTGATGAAAGGAATTCCCTGTGATGATCTCAAGCCGGTACTGCGAGACTTGCTCATTGAACACTTCGGAGCAACATCTAAGCCAACTGATAAGGAAACAGAATACTTCATTCCTCCCGTTCTGGTGGGTGAGGAATAAC
>CAXUIV010000575.1:1783-3441 GCA_964250875.1 uncultured bacterium | reverse complement strand
ATCAATTCCTCCGGGATGGTACCAACCAACGCACAGACCAGTATGGCGGTTCAGTAGAAAATCGAGCCCGCCTGCACCTGGAAGTAACTGAAGCGGTCGTTGGCGTGTGGGGTGCAGACCGAGTGGGAATTCGCCTGTCGCCCAGCAGCACATTCAACGATATGCGCGACTCCAACCCGAAAGCAACTTTCGGCTACTTGGTAGACGCACTGAACCGCTTTGGTCTGGCTTATCTTCACCTCTTAGAACCGAGTGAAGCCGACCTCAGACATGACGGCACTGCAATCCCGACAAGCTACTTCCGCCCGATTTTCAAGGGCAATCTGATGACAAACTGGGACTACAACCGAGAGAAGGCAGAAGCAGTCATTGCCAATGGGGAAGCGGACTTAGTCTCCTTCGGCAAGCTGTTTATCGCCAACCCCGATTTACCAGAACGCTTCCAGTTAAATGCTCCATTGAATCAACCAGACCCCGCAACATTCTACGGTGGTAACGGGAAGGGTTACACCGACTACCCAACACTCAAAGAACTGCAACCAACTTCGTAAATAAGCAGGGGGGCAGGGGAAACTGTTTCAGATTCTATTGTCCTTACCCTCTTACCTAGCGCGTCGTTCTTTTCACTATAGTTGGATCGTTGCGGGTCTAACTTTCTTGGCTCTGCTAATAGCAGCAGGGATTCGCTCTGCCCCTGGAGTCCTAATTGTGCCGCTCGAACATGAGTTCGGTTGATCTAGGGCAACAATATCTTTGGCTATCTCCATTAACTTAGTCCTTTACGGACTAATTGGCCCCTTTGCTGCAACGGTCTTGGAGCAAATAGGTATCCGCCGAACGATGTTGTTCGCATTAGCATTGCTTGCCGTTGGTGTTAGCTTAACCACTCTGATATCGGCTCCGTGGCAACTCGTTTTGCTCTGGGGGGTTGTCGTTGGCAGCGGTACCGGCATCATTGCTTTGGTCTTGGGTGCCATTGTGGTCAATCGTTGGTTCTCTGAGCGACGGGGTTTGGTGCTTGGCGTCCTGACTGCAAGTACAGCCACTGGACAACTGGTGTTTCTGCCAATGCTGGCATCAGTCGTCGAGCGCTTCGGCTGGCGGACTGCCGTCCTGATGATCGCTGGTGTAGCACTTCTGGCAATTCCTCCAATCGCCATCCTGATGCGTAATCGTCCTTCGGATGTTGGACTGCGACCATTTGGCGATAAATCTCAAACGGTGGAAGTGCGGCGAACAAGTGTGAATCCGCTCGCCTCGACCCTTAATGCCCTCCGGTTGGGTGTGCGATCGCGCGACTTTTGGCTGTTGTTCGGCAGTTTCTTCATCTGCGGTGCCAGCACGAATGGACTCATTGGCACTCATCTCATTCCTGCCTGTATCGACCACGGCATTCCTGAAGTCAAGGCTGCTGGACTGCTGGCGGTTATGGGGATATTTGATTTCTTCGGGACGACTGCCTCTGGTTGGCTGTCTGACCGCTGTAACAACCGTTACCTGTTGTGCTGGTACTATGCCTTGCGGGGTTTATCTCTGATCTTCTTGCCCTTCAGTTTCGGTCCTTCTTACGGACTCTCCATCTTTGCGGTTTTCTACGGTCTCGATTGGATTGCAACCGTGCCTCCCACTGTGCGGCTGACGACCAACGCATTTGGTAA
>CAXUIV010000575.1:0-1683 GCA_964250875.1 uncultured bacterium | reverse complement strand
TGACGCCTCTGATCTCAGCGCGGCTGTAAGTCAATTGCATCAACTCCGCCTCCGCCGAGTCAGGGTCCGGAGTCACCAAGCAAGTGAGTTTTGCCAGACTCAACCAAGTTGTCTTTACAGAATCCCGAACTGTTTGGGAGAGCTGTATTCCTAGCTGCGGCCAAGCTGCTGATAGCGCTATGGCCGCTGAGTCAACAGCTGCAAGTTGAGCCAGTTGGTTTGGCGTTGCGTTATCAAACCAACGCCTGATCAGTCCATCCTCCCAAGCACGAATGAGCCAGGGGGTTCCCCTATTGCTGAGCAGATAGCCCAATTCTACCCGCACCCGCTCTGCCGCTACTCGATTGAGCTGGGGCGCTAACTGACAGATGACAGCTTGAGTTTCTGGTTCAATCGCGAAGCCTAATTGGGCCGCCTGACGGTAAGCGCGTAACAGTCGTAGAGGGTCATCTTGCAAATTAGCCGGTGACACCATGCGTAGTAGAGCCTGTTGTAAATCGGCACGACCTTGCAGGGGGTCAGTAAATTCGCCCGTGTGAGGATTGTAGGCGATCGCATTGACGGTAAAGTCACGTCGATGCAGGTCAGTTTCCAGCGTCGCTCCCTCTTGTTGAGCAAAGTCAGCTGTTGCCTGCGGAAAAACAACTCTAGCGATCTGCCGTTCGGCATCGAGTAAGACAAATCCAGCATGGTAACGATTCGCGATCGCTTTAGCTACCTTCACGGCCCCAACTGGCAGCACAAAATCCAAATCCAGGTACTCAGAAGAGCGTCCCAGCAGAGCATCCCGCACGGCACCACCCACTAGGTAAACAGGCTGTGGGAGGAATTTTAGGCTGAAGGGCCAGGTTTGAGGAGACAAAGCAGAGGAGCTAGTGCCAATCTTAGAGCCGTCGGTGTCGCGCATCGTAACAAAAATCAACCCAGCAGCTAATTAATAACTGTCTTGTCTGAGCTAGATTAACAGAAAAGCTTTGGAGTCGGTATGTGTATTTGCGTGAACTGCCACTATGTAGACCGCTGTATAACCTATCACGCAGTGGAACACCAGCATCAACAGCCTCATCTGACCGAAACACCCGTTTTTGAGCCAAATGAACCCTCGATCAACGTCAATATCCGTCCGCACGAGGATTACGTTGAGATGGAGTGGGACGTAGTGGGTTGCCTCAGCTTCAAGCAGGAAACTGGCAAGTGGTCGAAGCTGAGACCAGGGGAGTTAGTACCAACTTAATACCATTTTGGATTTTGGATTTTGGATTTTGAATGGTATAGAAAAAAATCTGGTGGTGTGATTAATGCAAAATTTTGATCCCACCCGATACGGTTTAGCGATCCACACTACTAGCCCTGAACTCGGTTTAGCCCTGAGCAACTTTGCTGGTGACTGTCGCAGCCAAACTTGGGATTTAGGGCGATCTCTCTCCACCCACCTGCATCAAAAGTTAGCTGAGTTTATCCAGCCTCAAAAGTGGACAGACTTAGCGTTTGTTGCAGTCGCAAAAGGTCCCGGTGGCTTCACCGGCACCCGGATTGGTGTTGTTACTGCCCGGACATTAGCGCAGCAGCTGGATATTCCCCTGTTTGCCATTTCCTCATTGGCGGCTGTAGCTTGGGCGGAGGATGGGGAGATGGGGAACTCGGGGTCCCCCCTGGGGATAAGAGGTAAATGGGGAGATGGGG
>CAXUIV010000574.1:0-3460 GCA_964250875.1 uncultured bacterium | reverse complement strand
CGACTCAGCTTCTGTACCTTCCTCACGTTCCCGTTCGTGGCATCCAGGGCGCAGGTAATAGAACTGTGTCTGACCCGATGCGGCGACATGCGTTTTTGGATACCTGCTAGACTGCAATACTTCTTGACAATCTTGGCTACACTCTGACCTTGAAGTCGCTTGCCGTAGCTGCTGTGGTCTAAGGCGACGAATAACGGCTCATCCCCGCTCCTGGGTTTGCGCTCGTTTAGATATTCTTGAAGAGCATTGCAGACTTTGGTGGAGATATCAATGTAAATCTTCTCGCCTCCAGACCCTTTAGCGAGAATTGCCAATCGGCGATCGCTCATTTCCAAATCCCTCACGTTAGCCCTGACGGCTTCGATTCTGCGTAGGGCATTTGTCCACAACAGCAGCATCAGGGCATAGTCTCTCTTACCGGCAAGGGTCTCCCGGTTGATCGCCTGCAACACCTTTGAGTAAGCACTAGCATCAATGCCGCTGACGTCCCGGTAAACCTGGGCTTTAAGACTGCCCAAATCCTTTAACGCCAGTTGGGTTAGCCCTCGCTTGCGGCTGTGCTGGACGAACGACCTCACAGCACTCTCGCGGGCATTAATGGACTTGGGCGATAACTTCAAGGTGTGCTGCATGTGCGATCGCCATTTCAGCATGAGGCCGAGGGCTTGCTGTTCGGACAGGGCAAGGAACCACCTAACAGAGTCGGGGGTGGGTGTTGCGCCAGTCGTATCGCAGAAGAAGTATCTCAAACTTTTACCATAGCTTTCTCGGGACGCTTCGGACAGTTTATTTTCCAGCCACTCGGCGATGACATCGTCGGGAATCGTGAGGATCTCTATAGGGTTGCTTTCGTACCGAAACTTAGCTGGGCTCAACATCACAGAGATTTAGGTATCGTGAATAAAAGTTTACGATACCTTAAATCTCATCTTAACCTGAGTTGTTCGCGAGATATCCAAAAAACATGAAAGAAAGCTTGGAATGGCTCAGGAGCAAGTTCTCTAGCATTTTGAGTGCCTCAATCTTGCCAGGACTGTGTGTGATTCGGAACGCCCTTACGATTTTCATTCATACCACCCCTTGGTGGTTCAATCTTCTGACCTGGAACTGAGTTCTGATGCGGGGATGTTGTTGACTCGTTAAGCCGAGGAGAAAGAGCAATAGTCTGCACCAGGTAGGGAAACAACGGGTAGAAGGGTATGAGGATAGCAACGTACTGTGGCCTGACACAATGGCGATCGCCAGAAAACTGACCTGCTCGAAGCCCGTAGTTACTCTTCCTCAGCTATTTGCGTTCGTCTGTAAACTGCTGAACCGACCAAAAACCCTGCACTTCCGATTAACTTCATCCAAAACTGATTGAATGGTTGGAATGAACTCCCTCGATTTAGCAGCTAGCAAAACACCCTGGACTTTAAGGCCAAATCGAGAAGCAACCTGATGGCCCCGGCACTCATCCAGTAACAGGAGTCGGCCTTGAGTCTGATGGCAAGAGCGATTGCCTCAGCAACGCCCAGCATCCGGTTTTTCCTGCAAAGAAACCAGCAGAACAGAATCTGTCACTTGTCGAGTTTAAATCCAGTTGAGAGTCTGAACTTCCTGTTGCTGCATAATAAGTTTGTCAGTAATCCCCCTTGAAGCTAAACTTTCAAACGGTGCTGTTTTCAAGCAGTACAGAAGTCAAAAGATTTCTGCTAAAATTTTGTACTGTTTGTATTAATATGGAGGGATGTTTCTTTGAAGAGTTCTCACGAGTAGCAAGGGATCACATGTGCAGGTAGACAGGCGGCCCATCGGCGTTGACTTATTTTCAGGCGCAGGAGGAATGTCACTTGGCTTCGAGCAGGCTGGCTTCGATACTCTTGCTTCAGTGGAAATTGATCCTGTTCATTGTTGCACACACAAATTTAATTTTCCATATTCTAAAGTCTTTTGTAAAGATATTGCTGATGTAACAGCCGAAGAAATCAGGAAGTCATCTAACATTGGTGACTCAGAGATAGACGTGGTGTTTGGAGGCTTACCATGTCAAGGCTTTTCAATCATTGGTAAGCAAGACGTAGATGATCCTCGAAATACGCTTGCAGAGCATTTTGTCAAATTAGTTATAGATCTAAAAGCAAAATTCTTTGTGATTGAGAACGTCCGAGGACTTACGTTTAAAAAGAACAAAAGAATTCTTGACAATATCATCAATACCTTCAGAATTGAGGGGTATGAGGTAGCAAGCCCTCAGGTAATTAATGCTGCTCAATATGGAGTACCTCAGAATCGAGAACGACTGTTTTTGCTGGGGTGCAAAAAGGGTCTGTTACTGCCTAAATATCCAACAGCGACTTCACACCCTTTAAGTTGTAGTGGTGAGCTACCTACTGTTCGACCGACCGATGGGATGAACCTCCCTTTTTGCCCAAATATCAAAGAAGCAATAGGAGATTTACTAATCCTTGAGAAATATTCAGAACTGCTGGAACGTGACTGGGTTGAAGCAGAGTATGGAAAGCCGAGTGAGTACAGCAACCTACTACGAAATCTTAAAGCTATTGATAACGACTATTCATACAAGCGAAAGTATAATTCTAATCTTTTGACCTCGAATCTACGTCCAAAACACTCTGATGATTCCGTTAAAAGATTTGGTAAGGTGTTACAGGGAACAAGAGAGCCAGTAAGCCATTTCCATAAGCTTCATCCTCAAGGAATTAGCCCTACACTTCGGGCAGGAACTGCTAGGAACTATGGCTCTTATACGGCTGCTCGACCCATTCACCCATTGTTTCCACGCTGTATTACTGTGCGAGAAGCCGCCCGACTACATTCTTACCCTGACTGGTTCAGGTTTCACATAACGAATTGGCACGGGTTAAGGCAGGTCGGCAACTCCGTACCACCACTATTTGCAAAAGCGGTTGCGTCTGAGGTAATGAATGCTTTGGGTGTGCAACCGATAAAGCCGCAAGACCAGTATAAATTAGGTGAAGAAGAATTACTTAGGTTGAGCTTAGATCAGGCAGCTAAACATTTTGGTGCTGACCGGAAGGCTATTAAGCCTAGAACTAGAAAGAAGTAAAAGGATCAAGAATCGGAAAACGGGTAGCTTCTTCAAAAAGCAATTCTTGCAAAATACGGCGATTGTCTGTAGAAGAGCATATATGTACTTAGCATTTCCAACGATGTTTTTTCTTTCTTGTCAAACATGAAACCTAATTGGTCTTGTATGTATTTGACATCTGAGTTTGGTAGAAGCGCATCAATATGCAACCGTTCCTTTAATGTTAAGTTAGGTACATCAATCCTTTTTGGCTCACTCCAGTTAGTGTTAGAAAGCTCCCACTCTTTAATGCCAGTCTTAATAAAAAAATCACTAATAAGACTTTCAACAAGAATAATTCCTGTAATAGTTAACATAGTCTGTCCATCTGAGTAAGAGAAGGCTGTTAAAGGTTGAAAACAAACTCCT
>CAXUIV010000573.1:0-3462 GCA_964250875.1 uncultured bacterium | reverse complement strand
GTTTTGTTGTGTCATCACCAGCAGAAATTAAAGTTCGCTCATCGCTACGACAAAAGCTGACGTTGAAAACTCTATCCTGCTGTCTTGGCAGTGTTTGGAGGGGTTCACCATTACGCCGCTACAACAGAGTTGTTACAACTCGGATGTGGGTATCTTCTCCGACCCAAAACGCATTTTTCTTCAGCAGTTCTCCCGCTTTGACTCCTTCTACTAGTGCTTCCAACTGGCTATTGGAGACCAAAAGGACTTCTGCTGAAGCGCTCAAAGTTTCCAGAGTCTGCTTCAGAGCATCTCTACTCTGCTTAATCGCGATGACGGTAGCAATACTCAACACGACCAATGCGCCTGTCACCAAGCTCCAACGCCCGACAACGTTTTTGCGTTTCTGCCTAACGCTACTCCGCACAAACTCAGCTTCGACTTTGTTAAACCAGTTGTCAGTAGATTTGAAAACCTGCTTCAACAAACCGAGGCGGGGATCGTCATGCCACAAAAACCTTGCCTGCTGCCTACTTTTCCACTCTTCGGCCGCAGGTGTTAAACGCCGTTGCAGTATTAGATTTTCCTGCTGCTGTTTTTTCCAAATCAGTAGCTTTGGCCATCCCTGCACCAGGGCATCGTGGGCAGGCCCCCAGTACCGTTCCAAGCCAGTATCTCTCAACTGCGATTCAAAATCTAAACGCAGCGTCAGCACCAGACGTAACTGTTCTGGATAATCATTGACTGCCTTTGCCAAAAAGTTTAAAAAGTTTTTCCGCTCTTGGTCGTCTCGACAAAGAGTAATTAATTCTTCAACCTGATCGATTACCAGTAACATTTGTGACTTGGGGTTGAGTTCGCACCAAGCTGACATTCTGGCAGAAAGACTCTCTACAAACTGTTGATAGGTGAGATTGGAAATAGGGATAACGGGCACTTTTTCCTGTGCCATAACGCTATTTAATGCCCTGAATGGAGATTCTCCAGAACGGATCGGCGGCAAAATGCGCCACTGCTGTGGTTCTAACTGCTTTAAACAGGGAATCAATCCTGCCTTGAAAGCTGGATTTGCCGCTACCTGAAGCTCCTAGGACGACAGTCAACGGGCGATCGCAGACGAATTGGTACAGGTTTTCAGTCAACGCTTGTCTGCCAAAGAACAGGTGGCTGTGTTCTTCATCAAACGATTCCAAACCGCGATAGGGATTGTTGGATTCATCAAGGGGTGGTGCTGGAGGTAAGTTCAGTTCATGATTGGGATTGAGGAAGATATACTCCCCTTTGTCGTGCTTCTTCAGTGGCCAAATTCCTGGAGTCTGCCGTTGACGATATCCTTCAGTAGCTCCTTCGACGCGATCGCGCAGATAGAGGTACAACTCGGTAGCAGTAATCGCTCCATCCCCAGAAGTTTTGCCCTCCTTGGCAGGAGGATAGAGGTCAGCTTTGCCTGCTAACGCTTCGATCAAAGCAGCAGCAAAAGGAGAATGCTCGCCAACTTGCCCGCGGCGCTCTGAGTTAACTGCGAGGGCATCTAAAGCTTTTTGATCGTAGGCAGCAGAGGTAATGACCTGCCAAGCTGGATCCCGAATAAAGCGGTCATAACGCTCTTGGTGAATCACCTTTGGCGCAGATAATAAGTTTCTGGTACTCGACCAGCGAAAGGCTCCAGCAAAACAGCAGTCGAGGATACAGAGGAAATGGCGGCAGGGCAATTGACTCAGAAGTTCCTGCAACTGGGGCATCGGCAGGTAGCTCTGAGTGTCTCCCAGGTTGGCATCCTGGGGAATCAAGTAACCTTCTGGGCCATCATCATCAGTTAGGGCAATTCCATGACCGGCAAAGTAAAATAGCAGATGGTCATCCGCTGTCACTTGTTGTGGCAGAGTCTGCTCCAGCAGCACATGCAGGTTCTTGAGAGTCGCTACCTCATCCAAAAACACCCATACCTGATATTTATGCTGCTCTCGTAGAATCTGCACCAGATGCTTGGCATCGTTAACGGCTGTCTGGAGAGGGGAGATTCCGCGATCGTAATTGTTAATGCCAATGACAACTGCCAAGCTGCGCGAAAACTCAGACATAAATGCAATTTCCCTGAAAATCGTCGAGATTGCTCAGTGGGCTTCACCATTCGCCCATTTTTATTTCACATGACTAGGAGCGAATTCTATTCTTGTTTCGACGCGGTACAAGTCGAGGGCGCAGCTGAAGAATAGTTTTTAGTTATGAATTTTGAGTTTTGGATTAAAGGTTGCTTAACTTCTTTAACTCAAAACTCACAACTTAAAACTCAAAACTATTTCAGGAGCGCCATTGCCAGAGCATCCAGCCCAGCTTGACTGGTGAGATAAGTCAGGTGGTCGCAGGCAGTATCTGGCAGTAAGATTCTGGGCTGGGGAGAGCGGTTGGAACTGACATTTTTGATGCTGGTAAGCGTCACGGCGATATCGTTAGGCTGCTGAAAAAAGGCCAGATTGACGACTTTATCGACCGCTTTGCCAAAAAGCCTCTGCATGAGTCGCTGCAAGGGACTCGATTGCTTCTCTGGCTCTAGTTGTGTAGCCGCCCGAACAATCGAGCGATCGCCCGCCACAATCGTATAGCGAACTTGGGGATCTCGCTCTTCGGCAATGCTTTTAAAAAAAGCAGAATCTGGCTGCATTTCGTCCAAAGAGTGATCGCTGTCTTCGAGAAATTGCAGCAGGTCCGCTACTGTTTTCGCTGGCCAAACAATGGTCGAGAGTTGATTCAATGCTACACCCAAAGCTGTAAAAGCCCAATTTTGGATAGCTGGCCAAGGAGAACCCGCGTTGGGTGTGCCTAACATTACTAAGTGTTGGACAACCTGATCCCCGCCTTCTCGCTCAATAAACCAGCGAGAGACTAAACCTCCCATTGAGTGAGCCACGATGTGCAGCTCTTTGCCGTGATGCGGTCCTAAACCGACTGCCTGCAAACGCTGCTTTAAAAGCCGAGCATTCTCCTCAATTGTGGTGTTGATATTCTCGTAGTCGAATGTCAGTACCAAGTCAAAAAGCTCTCTCAACGATTGTGCCTTGCCATTCACGTCAACTTTGGCTTGCTGGATACTGGGAACCATGCTTTGGGTATCGCCAATAATGCCATGAACATAGAGGATAATCCGCTGTGCTTGAGCCACCTGCGCTTTCACCTGCTCCTGACTTTTTTCATATACTGTCGTCCCGTCTGCTTCCACCTGTACTGTCGCTAAGATTGGATACTCAAACGGACTTCCCAGCTTTTGGCTCACCACTTTTTGAAAAAAGATCCGAATCGAACCCTTTAAGCTGCGGCTGCTTACAGTTGGACTGGGCAGCCGTTCTAGCTTAATCTCAGTTTTGCCATTCTTTGTCTCACCACGCCCTAATGGCAAGAAAAACTCGCCGTCATAACCAACTGGCAACAGATGTTCGTTCTCCCCTAGGGTTGTATCAACCAGCAACTTGAGCGGTGCCTCTTTGG
>CAXUIV010000572.1:0-3463 GCA_964250875.1 uncultured bacterium | reverse complement strand
GTGCTGGGTACGAGGCCACTGACAGCAATAATCTTGCCCTGTGGATCAATTTTTTGCAACATCTTAATAGCTGTAGCTCCATCCATAGATGGCATCATCATATCCATCAACACTAAGCTAATCTGATCCTTGTGTTGAGCATACTCCGCGATCGCCTCAATGCCATCTCTAACTGTAATAACTCTGTATTTGTTTGTTTCCAGAGATATTTTGGTGATCTCACAAATAGCGGATTCATCATCAGCAACGAGAATCAACTCTCCATTTCCTGTAGGCAATTCTAATTCCAATTGCTGCGTCTCCCCGACTCCCAAAGCTGGCAAGTAAACCTTAAATTGGGTTCCTTGTCCCACTCTACTGTCTACACTTACAAAACCTCCGTGGCTTTTAACAATGCTAATTACAGTTGAAAGACCCAGTCCTGTGCCTTTACCCAACTCTTTGGTGGTGAAGAATGGTTCAAAGATCCTATCCAAGATTTCAGCCGGAATACCTATTCCTGTATCCGTGACCGAAATTGCAATGTAAGAACCAGCTTGGGCATCAAGATGCATCTCGGCATAATTTCTATCAATAAACAGGTTTTCAGCCAAGATCTGCAAAGTACCGCCCTGTGGCATGGCATCGCGAGCATTGACAACTAGGTTCATCAGGACTTGATGCAGTTGAGTTGTGTCTCCAAAGACAGTCCAGAAGTCATGCGGTACATCCGTGTGGACTCCAATTGATTTTGGGAATGTCTCTTGGGCGATCTGCTTGATTTCTAGGATCAGGTTTTTTACCGGCACAATCGTGCGCTTACCTTCAACTCCTTGCGCAAACGACAGCACCCGCTTCACCAGGGCAGCTCCACGTTTAGTGCTTGATTCTACTGTCTCCAGTAGCTGCCGTTGCTTCTCCTCGGAGAGTTTTGACTGTAGAAGTAGTTGAGTTGATGCCAGAATTGGCGTTAGCACATTATTGAGATCATGGGCAATGCCGCCAGCCAGGGCACCAATGCTTTCCAGCCGTTGGGCGCGGAGAAACTGCACTTCGAGTTGTTTCTTGTCGGCGACGGCTTGCTGCATCGCTACTTCTGTACGTTTGCCTTCAAGAGTAGCACTTATAAGTTGGGCCAAATTGAGTCGCAGCTCAAGATGAGTCATGACCTGACGACTCAAGACCTGTAGCACCTCTATCTGTTCTAGACTGAGAACTCGCGGCACATAGTCAATGACACACAAAGTTCCTAGTGCTAACCCGTTGGGAGTTATTAGAGGCGCACCCGCGTAAAACCGAATATATGGAGCGGAAGTTACCAGTGGATTGGTGGCGAATCGTTCGTCAGCTAAAGCATCCCGGACGACCAATGGCTCATCTTGCAAGATGGCATGGGCACAGAAAGCAATTCCCCGCTCGGTTTCTGAGGCAGTTAGCCCTACTTTTGACTTAAACCACTGCCGGTTAGTATCGATCAGGCTGACCAAGGCGATAGGAGTTTCACAAACGTGTGCGGCTAGACGGGTAAGTTCATCTAAAGCCTCTTCCGGTTCAGTATCGAGAATCTGATACTGGTGGAGAGCCTGCGTCCTCTCGACCTCATTACTAGGCACTAAAAGCTTCATTAATTTTTTCCTACTATATACTGGTTCGCGGCCCCTCCTCCCGTTCTGGCTTGATTGGCCCTGCCATAGTAGAGTTTGGAATAAATAGTCACAACAGTTTGCGAGCCGATCTAAAGCTGAATTCGAGTGTTTTAAACTTCAAAATCTCAAAAAAGATTTTATTCTCCGTACATCACAACTCGGACTGACTCAAACTTTACCAAATCCATCGGGGTGATAACAAACAGCAAAACCTTGGTAAATACACGTCTAACTTCATAGTAGTATTTTTCCCAAGAATTAATATATGCAGGTAAACTTTTGTAAGACAGAGATGAGCTTCAGCAGCAAAGAGCAGCCTTGGCACTTTTCCTCAGGCACAATAGATTCAGACCGTCTAAACCGTGATAACCAAAACAGTGATGAATGGAGCCACAAAGTCCTTAGCCTTCCCCATCGAAGCAGCAGCAGATAGCTTCGCAATTACCTTCGCTCCCTTATCGCTTGAGGAAGTCTACGCGATCGCCGACGCTCCAGCAAACGGAGCCATAGTGGTTATGAGCGGCATGGTGCGCCATCAAACTGACGGGAAGCCGGTAGTTGCCCTGGAGTACCAAGCTTACGAACCGATGGCGCTTCAGGTGTTTCGTCAAATTGCCGCTGATATTCGCACCACTTGGCCTGATACTAATCGAGTCGTCATTCATCATCGCACTGGACGCTTGCAGATTGGGGAAATCAGCGTCTTAGTGGCAGTGGGCTGTCCCCATCGTTCAGAAGCCTTTGAAGCCTGCCGCTATGCGATTGATACGCTCAAACACAATGCCCCAATTTGGAAAAAAGAACATTGGAGTGATGGTTCCAGCAGTTGGGTGAGCATTGGTGCTTGTGAACAGCCAGGAGATAACTGTTAAGGTTCCTGAAACGGTAGCTTATGCCCTCTTCTTCAAGAGTCATATAATTCAAGTGGGTGATTCCAGAGACGTGATGGCAGTCACAACCCAAAAACTTACCTTTGCAGAGTACCTTGCCTATGACGACGGCACAGGGGCGAAATATGAATTGGTCAGTGGAGATCTCGTCCGCATGGCATTGGGGACTGGAGAATATGGGGACATTAGCGAATCTCTCAACGAAGCATTCAAAGCCGAAATCAAACGCTCCTCGTTACCCTGGGCATCTAAAGACATGAAAATCGGCATCCAGTCACCGAGAGGAAACCGTTGGGATACCTCAAGAGTGCCTGATGTTGTTGTACTGCCGTTGGAGCAGTGGGCAGGCTTGAAAAAACGTGAATCTGTGATTGCGTTGAACGAACCCCCTCCGTTACTGGTGGTTGAAGTCGTTAGCCCATCAACCGCAACGGAGGACTATCGTGCTAAACGGAGTGAATATGCCGTATTAAATATCCCTGAATATTGGATTGTTGACCCCATCAAATCCCTGGTAACTGTCTGTAGCCTGCAAGATGGAGCCTATGACGATCGGGTTTTCCGGGGAAGCGATCAGATTATCTCCCTTACCTTCCCAAAATTGAATCTGACAACCACGCAAGTACTGGGGGCAAGCGGTTCGGTTTGAGAGTCGCGCTATCCGTTAGTTCGACACTCAACCTACTAATTTGAGTTCAGCATCAATGGGAAGTGTTACAGCCATTTCTTGCGACCTCCTAGAGAAAAAGAGAATCTCCAAATTTTCAATTTCTCCCGAAGTTGGATTCAAACGGGCAATCACTTCATCGCCAATTTCCTCAGACTCCTGAGCCGCATAGGGCGGACAGGTATCAATGTAAAGAATATCACCAACTTTGTCATAGCGAAGCGTTAAGGTTTTGTCCATACGACATTTCCCCCTACAATCTTTCGGGCTGTATAAACCGT
>CAXUIV010000571.1:0-3466 GCA_964250875.1 uncultured bacterium | reverse complement strand
CTAACTCCAGCCACAAAGGAGCAAATCAATCAGGAAAAACATCTCAAAATCAAGCAGAATACTGGGGTGGTGGTCGTTCGAGTCATGGAAAAATCACCGTCAGACCAAGCTGGACTGCGCGAGGGAGATGTCATTCAAAAAATTGACGGGACACCAATCAAAAAGTCTTCCGACGTACAAGACCAGGTTGATTCCAGCACGATTGGGACAGCGCTAAAACTAGAAGTCAATCGTGACGGTCAAATTCAGACCCTCAAAGTGAAGCCACAAGCCTATCCCACTAATTAACTTGGGGTATGCCCCATGCCCCATGCCCTCTTATCCCTCAGTCTGATTGTTCTGGCTTGGGTGATTCATGAGGCAAGGTAGCGCCTGACACGTTCTCGTCTAACTGCATCCGCTGTTCCATTTGGCGCAGAAAGTAGCCCGTCATCATTGCTGAAGCTAACAGACCAGCTAAATTATCCCGGTCGGTCGTGACTTGTACATTAAAATGCTCTGAGGGCAGCATCCCCACCAGCCCCTGGACATTTTGAGAGATAATCTGCTTGATCTCAGGAGTTACTGACTTGGCAACATGGGCCAGAACTTCGGGGGATTGGTGTTGGAGGTAGTTCAGCAGCGGGTTAACTTGTGCCTCTTGGGCGTTGTCATTGAGAAAGTCAGGGTTAAAGACCATGAGCATTCGAAATATCAACTTGATGATCCTAATCTAAACCATAGCAATAGGGAAAGGCGAAGGGCGAAGGGGAAAGGCGAATCTCCCCCTTCGCCTTTGTTTACCCCTCATCTTGCTGGCTACTCAGAAGCGCCTGGGGAAGCTGGTCAACTTGGAAATACTGATGAAACTTGTCAGTGACCTGTACCAAGGAAGAGCGACTATCATGGTTGCGACGTTTGCGGATAAAACCTAGCTCAACGAGTTCCTGAACGTGTTGATAGGCACCAGAACCGCGCAGGTCAACGAGTTCAGCCTGTGTTAATGAGCCTTGGAGGGCGATCGCCGCTAAAGTCCGCAATGCCCCTACCCCCAATTCCACTGGTACTAGAGTTTGCACCAGCTCCTGAAACCCAGACCGTAGCTGGAAACTGTACCCGACTGGAGTTTCGACGACTTCTAGGGCACTGTCTCGGTGAGCGTAGTCGTCCATGAGGTCAATCAGTCCCTCCTCAACTGTGGCGCGATCGCACCCGGCGTACTCCGCGATTTCGGCGATTGTTAAGGGCTGACCCTTCAAATAAAGAATGGCCTCAATCTTGGTCGCTAGACGAAATGCCATCGAACTGCTGCTGATTGGTAAAATAACAAACAACCCCATGTTAGATTAACCTAACTCATTCCACGCAGTCGCGGCGGTGGGATTATGCAATCGTTGCTTGTTTGTGCAAACAACCAACAACTAACAACAAGGATCAATTGTGGGAATTCAGCCTAACTACAGCGGTTTGCCGTTCTCTTGGAAATCTCCAGAAACAATGGAGATCGACAAGCGCTGGTTGGAGTCAGTTATCCGCAACGCGGCACCGTTCTCAGATTCTTGGACAATGGCGCGGATTGTCCAGATGGCTCACCAGTCTGACACCGTCTCTGACAGAGGAACCTACGCAGGATTATCATCAGAAGCTGCAATTGTCCAGGCTCTACGTGAAACGTGCGACCTCGACCTCTACCGTGGCTTTGCAGCAGTTGTACATGAAAATTATGTCATTAAGACCCTTAACCATTGGGTTAGCAAGCGCTTCTCTCTGGCAGTTGCACGTAACTTTGAAGTCTACGCTGATCGGCAGTACGAGAATGTCTTTTTAGTGACCAGCACCGCCACTCCGACCTTAAGGGTAGACCGTCACCTCCCCCCCCTGCAACGCTTTCGGCCTCTATTCAACGTCAATGAACTGGCTTGGCTGATGCGCTATCGCTCCTGTGAGCAGCTTACGCTACGCACTCACGGCTTTGCTAGCCCTGCCAATAGCTTTTATGGAAGTTTTGCAGTAGAAGCCGAAGCGATGAATCATCAAAAAACCGACCATAACCTCGGTGTTTTGTCAAGTCAGCAAATGTACGTTGGCTACAGCTGGCCGAGTGAACAACCAATATTTGATCCGGAACTTTGGTTTGATTTTCGCCGCAACTTAGACATCACCGTCAAGTTCGTCTACGTTATAGGCGGCGTATCAGGTATTGTTGGCTTGTTGCTGTACGCCTTGGTGAAGGTATTCTGGGTGCCTCTACTCCAGTTAATTGCTGAGTCGCACAGTTCTCATATTTTGGCCTGGTGGAGCAAAGCTAACCTCGCTGCGGTCTCGCGCGTGGAGTGGTATTGGATTGTTCCCACCGTCTTCCTACTTTGGGTATTGGCATTCCAACTGTTGCGAATTTCGGTTTATCAGCGCGACCGCTACCGCGCCATTATCTACGGCGCACCAGATTTGGCAGAGTTTTGCTGGCGACTTGATAAAGCGCTAGATCGACCAAAATGCTGGCCGACAAAAACAGCAATCACGGCTAGAGTCGAACAAGCCAAGAACTATACCTTAAGAGTGAACATAGTTGGGCATAGCATGGGGGCGCTGGTTATGGTCAACATGCTGCGAATCCTGTCCGACCGATTTGGCAAAGACGACCACCAGAAGGTCATTCCCGATTTCATGCCTGTAGCGACTCCTACAGGCGAACATTTGGTAGCACAAGGCGGTGACGAAGGCGATCTCATTGGCCAGTACCTACAGCTAGACAAGCTCATTCTGGCTTCGCCTGACATCCCTCTGGAATTGCTGCGGGAGGGGCGGAACAACTACGTGCGTTCGGCGATAGGCCGATGTCAGCGGATTTATCTGCTGTCGAGCGATCGCGATGTCGTCCTGCGCTATCTCTCGACCATTGGCAACTGGTTCACTGAACCCAGCATCGAAATGGCCGGATTGCGGCTGGGCAACGTTTACTTGCGGCGATCGCGTTCATCAACTGCAACGCCTCAATACCAGCCAGTTCTACGCAATCTATTGCGCTCACGTCCCGTCGCTGATAGAGTCTCTGCCTACGACCTATTTGAGAAATTTAACTATCTAGACTGTTCCGAAGTCGCTGGACTGAACATCGTGCCTTGGCGTTTGTTGCCGTACACTGGTGTCTTAATTGACTTGATAAACACTGCCTTCTACTTCGACAATAGAATAGATGTACATGGAGGCTACTTCTGGACGCATACCTCCACATTCGAGATTCTGAAATTCCTCATGATGGCAGATGGCCTTGGTGACGACGACATCTGTAAAGAACTCAACCGCCTGATCAAAGGCACACCCATCCGCTTTCTACCTAGCCAACCGTTTTTATCAAGTTAAATGCGTGCTCTTTGCGCCTAACGCTTCGCTAACGGCTAATGCGAGAGCTTTTTATCCTGTTATTCTGCAACACCTGTCAGACTTGTGGCACAAATAATTTTTGGCTCTCGCAAAGACGCAAAGA
>CAXUIV010000570.1:0-3493 GCA_964250875.1 uncultured bacterium | reverse complement strand
AGCTTTCTCTGACGCATCTAGATACCCGCAAGCTGCAATATAACTTCTGACCATTGAATTGTTTCTAAGCAGCTTTCATTAATGTAGAGATTACTGAAATCGGGTTAGGCAAGGGTCTGTAAAACACGATAATTCAGGGTTTTTACTGGTGCAGAAGCGAAGCTTAAAGAGTATACCTAAAGAATATTTTGTCACCTTTTATACCATTATATGATTGCTTGAGTTGAATTTCAATTACCAACAGTTCGATTTTTTTCTCAACCTACCGTGTACACACATCTTGCTTCAACAAACGGCAGCCTCTCGATCCCCCTAAATCCCTTTATTAAGGCAGGTTAAGGGAGATAGAGAGGCTTAAAACTTTCAGTTACAGATACTTCTAACTTGTGTATACGCAATAGGACCTACTACAAAAGGAGTTTAAACTCATGATTACAATCCGCAAAATCTCAACCATAGTAACAACCTCACTAATGCTAGGAGCATTTGCTCCAGCTATCAGTACTGTTCATTACTCATCCAATTCCTCTCTGCTGCCCTTGATCAGTTCTGGCTCGTTTGCCAGCGCGGCTGAGCAGCAGTACATTCCCCCATCCGGACGGGGTCGCCCTCAAAGGACAGAGGGCGGCGGTGCTAGGGGATGTACTAATTCGATCCCTGTGTCATTGAGCTTGCTGACTCCTAAAGATCACATTGCCCGAACCGTCTTGGCTCACCCGACTTTCCTTTGGCACATGTCAGATGCCACATCCGCACCGATGATGTTTACCCTAATAGAGCGAAACGTCAGCCAGCCAATTTTTCAGCAGCTCCTCAAGGCTGATAAAGCTGGCATTGTGCGACTGGAAATGCCGCAAGACGCGCCAGTCTTAGTAGAAGGCAAGGAATACCGCTGGACAGTCACTCTTGTCTGTAGCCACAAGCACCCTTCGGAAAACATCTATGCCCGCGCCTGGATTGAGCGAGTGGCGATCGCGCCTAACCTGACTCAAAAGCTAGCAGTTGCAGATTCTGAGCGCAACCGTGCCCTAATCTATGCCCAATTAGGCATCTGGTACGATGCGTTGGCAATTCTTGACAAAGCTTATGCAGCTAATCCTGGGGATAGGCAAACCTCTAACTCTTTGATCTCGCTGTTGGAGCAAGTTGGTCTGACGAAGGTGGCAAACACAATTCGTAACTCGTAATGGCTACTCCCAAATTTACGACCGCTATCACAGGGGCAGCCTTATTCACTCTGCTCCAGTTCACGGGATTGATCGATGTCCTACGGAGACATGCACCTGAACTGTTGAGTCACCTAACCGTTGGCCAATTGCAAGCCTCGGCAAATACCTTTGAGGGGTATATTCCCCCAGCCGGTCGAGGCCGCGTTCAACGAACTGATGGAGCAAGTTCGCGTGGGTGTACCAATTCCTCATTTGGATCGATCAGTCTGCTGACTCCCAACGACCATGTGGGACTGACGATATCGCCCCGTCCCACATTTTCTTGGTATGTGTCGGTTCCAACAACAGCGATGCAATTTGCTCTGGTAGAACCGGGCGTGCCCAAACCAGTTCTAGTAAAGCAGCTCCAGGTGAAATCTGGTATCGTCCAGTTCGCTCTACCGCAGAATGTGCCAGAACTATCCGTAGGCAAACCGTATCGTTGGACAGTGTCTCTGGTATGCAATACCAAGCGTCCCTCTGAGAATATCTATGTGCGAAGTTGGATTGTACGGGTTGCCAATAAGGTTGACAAACAGAAGTTGGCCACCACTACCTCAGAGCGCGATCGCGCCACAGTTTATGCTCAGTCAGGCATCTGGTATGACGCAATTACAGTCATTTCCAAAGCTTACCTAGCCCATCCTAAAGATCGGTTGACTGCCGAGTACCTTCGCCTATTGCTGGATCAAGTGGGTCTATCGCAGGTTGGAATTCTATGAAAGGGCAAAGGGCAAAGGGCAAAGGGCAAAGGCAGGAAAATGGCTTCTCCCTTTCGCCTTTCACCTTTCGCCTTTCGCCTTTTCTAAAGCTCGCTTGGAACTGGCGCGGGGCAATGATTGTCGCTCCAAGTGTGGCAGGGCTGACGATCGCCATCCGGCTTTTGGGCTGGCTGCAACCTTTAGAATGGGCAGCGTTGGATGCTAGCTTTCGGCTGCGTCCTTTAGAACCAGTTGACAACCGTATCCTGATCGTTAGCGTTGAAGAGTCAGACATTACTCGCTTAAAACAATGGCCGATCTCTGATGGGGTTTTAGCAAAGCTACTGACTCAAATTAAGCAGCAACAGCCGAGAGCGATTGGGCTGGATTTGTATCGAAACTTGCCTGTAGAACCTGGTCATGCTCAGCTCGTTAAGGTGTTTGAAACAACACCTCAACTGGTCGGGATTCAAAAAGCGATTGGGGATAAATTCAGTTCGGCGATCGCACCTCCACCTGACCTAGCAAGACTGGGACGAGTCAGTGCTAACGATGTGGTGGTGGATGGGGATGGCGTGGTGCGTCGGAGTATTCTCTTCCCAACATCTGACGGTAGTGCAGCACTGCCAAGTCTGGGTTTGGCTGTGGCTACTGCTTACTTAAAAGGTCAAGGTATCACTCCTAAGGCAGCTAGCAATGGCTTGATGAAGTTAGGCTCAACCGTCTTCACGCCCTTTGAGACTAATGATGGTGGCTATGTCCATGCAGACGCAGGCGGGTATCAAATACTACTCAACTTTCGAGGTCCGGCGCAGCGTTTCCCTGCTGTATCAATAACGGACGTGCTGGAGAACCGGGTCACACCCGATTTGATGCGCGATCGCATTGTGCTAGTTGGGGCCAAAGCAACCAGCCTTAATGATGTTTTTTATACCCCTTATAGCAAGGTCACGACGACGCCAGTGCGAACTTCCGGAGTTGAACTTCAGGCAAACGTGGCAAGCCAAATTTTGAGTTCAGTGTTGCAGCATCGTCCCTTGATCAAGGTCTGGCCAAATCTACTTGAGTATCTCTGGATTGTACTGTGGGCTAGTGTGGTTGCGGGCTGCGGTTGGCACTGGCGACATGCCAAGAGCAAACGATTCTTGCTGAAGTTGACGGCTGTACTCTTGCTCTCTGGAATCAGTGTAACTCTCATCGGCTACCTAAGTTTTTTGGTAGGCTGGTGGATTCCGGTAGTTCCGCCGCTGCTGGCTCTGGTTAGCTCCACTGTAGCGATCGCGGCTTACGTTTACGTCAGCGAGCTGCAAGAACTTAACTCCTTGCTTGAGCAGTCAGTACAAAATTTGGAACAAGCCTTGCGCGATTTGCAGCAGTCTCAGCTTCATCTGGTGCAAAGTGAGAAAATGTCAACCCTCGGTCAACTTGTCGCTGGAGTTGCCCACGAAATCAACAATCCAGTCGGCTTTGTCTCGGCAAATCTTACCTATGTTGCAGAGTATATTCAGGATCTGACAAATCACTTGGAGCTTTACCAGCAAAAATTTTTCACACCTCAAGCTGATATTGTCGAGGATGCGGAGG
>CAXUIV010000569.1:0-3509 GCA_964250875.1 uncultured bacterium | reverse complement strand
GGCGATCGCAAACTCGCTAAACTGTCTGACAAATGGCGAACGGAAACTTAAGACAATATCTGCTTTTGGCACCCCTCGTTCAACAAGTTGCTGAGCAATGCCCGCTTCAGTGAAATCACGCTGAATCCAGATTTTTTGGTCTTTGATATCGATGTGGATTGAACAACCGTAGATTCTCTTTTCGCCGTCCCAGCCGAGATTGACAAGCTGGTAGTGGTCATTCTCAATGTCAAAAATCAGTTGAGTATCAACAGAACGATCCGTCGCTTGATAACTTGCGTGTTCCTGCAATATCTCCTTAATTAACTGGCGGTAGTCTAACTTTTCCACAGCGTGATGTTCTCCTCAACGGGATTGAAGACAATAAAACTCAGTTGATATGTTTGAATGGCCTGCTGGATAAATTCATCGATGAAGAATTCTGCATATACATCCTCTGGAATCGCCAAATACAACACTCGCTCTGGTTCCAGGTCTGCCAATGCCAGTCGATAAGTCAAGAACTGACCTAAGGCCAGGTGAAACTCGTTAATCGCCGACAGCCCCAGAAAACTCTTAATCTCGACCGCGATTTTCTGCCCACTGCGCTCGGCAGCAAGTAGTTTTTCTGCTCCCAAGTCAACAAACATTCTAATCCGAGGAGAAGCCTTGATATAAAGCGGATCGTTCGTAATCGTCCACTGATCTTTTTCTAGGGCTAACCGAACTGCGTTGTGGAAGATATCTTTAGCAGACATCTGGAACTTCTCAGGCATCTTTCACTATTTTAAGCTGTCACACAAGTACCTGGTGCTATTGGAGTCAAAACAAAAAGAAACCAAGCGTCTAGTGGTGCTAGCATACCGATGCAACGTGTTCTGCTTGTAGCAATTAGTCGCTAGAGATTACGTGTGTCAGAGATACTTTTTTATCCGCTTTCTGCTTATCTCTCCGTAAGATTATGCACTCTGACTTACACAGTCGTTTCTGCCGACTGGCTGTTGTTAACATCCTGTCAAATCTCATGGTTCCCTTAGCGGGCTTGGTAGATGTAGCTTTCTTGGGACACCTAGCAGAAATCCGTCACTTGGCTGGAGTTGCTTTGGCTACTGTCCTGTTTGACTATATCTACTGGACCTTTGGTTTCTTACGCATGGGTACCACGGGAACAACCGCTCAGGCTGTAGGACGCTCTGACTCTAAAGGAGTGCTGCTTACGGGCTTACGCAACGGGGTGATCGCCCTAGGGCTGGGACTACTGATCTTAGTTTTGCAGCACCCATTACGAGAGTTGGGATTTGCTCTGCTAAGTGCTACACCAGAAGTCAAGGCTTCTGGGCGAATATACTACGGCGCTGTGATTTGGGGTGCCCCGGCAACTCTGCTCAACTTTGTGCTGATCGGTTGGTTTCTAGGACGCGAGCAGGGTACTAAAGTTTTGCTGCTGTCGGCTGTCGGTAATGGCTCGCATGTGTTGCTAGACTATTTGCTGATTGTGCGGTGGGGATGGGAGAGTGCGGGGGCTGGTTGGTCTACAAGTGTCAGTCAGTACCTGACGTTACTTACGGGAATGATTCTTATTTGGCGAGAACACTGGGGTGAGAGGGTGCAGGCGATCGCCAGACAGATCCTTGACTGGGCCGCCCTAAAGGCCGTGTTAACACTGAATGGGAACATTTTGGTGCGCACCTTTGCCCTTGTCTCTACTTTCGCTGTGTTCACCAATCTCAGCTCGGCGTTCGGCACTGTCGTGCTGGCAACCAACACCTTACTGTTACAGGTGATAACGCTAGCAGCTTACTTCATTGATGGACTGGCTTTTGCCACCGAGAGCTTGGCAGGAATTTGTCGCGGCAAAGGAGCTAGGCAGGAGTTGGTTCCCCTAATACAAATGTCAGGTGGAGCAAGTCTAGGGTTGGGATTGACCCTCGCTCTCGTATTTATCACCTTTCCGGGTCCGCTTTTCGGCCTTCTAACTAACCATCTTGAAATAACCAACCGAGTTAGCAGCTGTGTTGGCTGGCTACTGCCGGTGCTTGGATTCGGTTCAATCGCTTATATGCTGGATGGCTACTTTCTGGGATTAACCGAGGGGCGAATCCTCCGCAGAACAACTTTGATCGCGGCCACGGTGGGGTTTGCTCCAGCAGCGGTTGCCGCTTGGCAGTTCCACAGCGGTCAAATGTTGTGGCTAGCTTTGTCTCTATTTATGGCGGTAAGAGCAATCGCGCTTGCGGTATATGTACCAAGGACGTTAAAAAATTAGTATCTTATCTTAATCCAGCTTCAGAGAATTAACTGGCACCTCGTCCCATGAACTCACTACGCGCAACTGCGCTACCCATCCCTCTGCCTTTTGCCCGTCCGTTAAATTCTGCTCAAAGGACTCGTGGCACTCCTTAGCCTGAGTTTCATCACAGCAGGCAATACAAGAAATGAGGAGACCAGACGGATCAATTTGTTCATTCACCCAAATATTCATGCTGCATCTTCCTTGTTGGAACTAGGAACCGGGTGTTGCTATCTTATAGTTTTCCAGTTGCCAATTGGGTAAGTGAGTTGCCGGTAACGCGGCAAATTCGCCAATCATCTAGCACTGAGGCTCCCATGCGGCGGTAGAAGGCGATCGCTGGCTCATTCCAGTCTAAGACACTCCACTCCAACCGCCCACAATTACGCTCAAGGGCAAGCTGAGCAAGGTAAGTGAGTATAGCTTTCCCAACCCCCTGCTGCCGATACTCTGGTAGCACAAACAAATCCTCCAGATAAATTCCTGGCTGGGTTAGAAATGTCGAATAGTTAAAAAAGAACAGAGCAAACCCGACCACCTGTCCCGGATACTCTGCCAGAATCGCCTCTACGTACGGACGGGACCCGAATAGGTGTTCCGAGAGCGCCGCTGCGTTGCCAGTCACAGCGTGAGCCAGTTTTTCATATTCTGCTAACGCCTGAATCAGTCTAAATAGCACTGGCACGTCGTCTGGTGTAGCAGGGCGCAGGTTCAGATCGAATCCCATAGGTGTGGAGGACAAAGTTTTTCAGCGCTCAGAAGGTAGGAAAAGCTCAAATTAAAACAGCCACCCCCGCAACCGCTTAGCTATATGAGGCCGTCGCAGTTTTCGCATGGCTTTGCTTTGAATTTGCCGCACTCGCTCACGGGATAGGTTGAACAAGCAGCCAACTTCCTCCAAGGTACAAGGCTCACTGGTAGTAAGACCGTAGCGCAAAGAAATTACGTCTTTTTCTCTTGGCGTCAGCACATCGCCTAGCACCTCCCAAATCTCCTGCCGCATCATGGTCTCACTCATTTGCGCTTCAGGAGATTGGGTGTCCTCATCTTCCAGCAAATCGACCAACTCTGTGTCTTCTTCTTTACCAACTCGGTGGTTAAGCGACAGCGACTTGCGTCGCAACTGTTGCAGCTGCCGCAGTTGTTCGGGCGGAATCTCTAGAGCTGCTGCCAGTTCAGTCTCTGTAGGGTTGCGGTGTAGCTGTTGCTTGAGTTCCCGCTGGGCTTTCTTCAGTTTATT
>CAXUIV010000568.1:0-3520 GCA_964250875.1 uncultured bacterium | reverse complement strand
CCTTGTTGTTGCACTTGAATAGTGAGGGCATCTACTCGGTCAGCAAGACGGTCGATTGTTTCGGTCGTAGCAAGTACGGCTTCGCCAATCTGCTCAACAATCGACTCTAAGCGACTTATTCTGACTTCCACTCCTGCTAAACCCTTTTTGTCTAACACCAACCAGCGACAGCTCGGTTTAGCGCTGCCTTAACTAGATGACGAATCTAAAGAACTATATCCTGAGCTTACAAATACTCCTACACTGCTGCTGAGATTGTCTCAATCGCAGTTCTGTTCACAGTCTGACGAATTCTAGATGACTTGCCCTTTACTACCTCAGCCTAATTATAGAGGTATTCTTGTCCTCCTTGTGTTCATAACAGATTACTAAGACAACAACACAGAAATGTACTGACGTAAGAGTCAAAACCAAGACCAGCACGCTTTACATAGACTTTATATTTGTGAAGATTCAGTGAAGGTCTGCGTAAACTCCGATAGACATCATTTGTGTAGGTCTATATTTGGAATTAAGTTCACGTAAATTTACAGTTCCCTTAATCAGTCGAAACGATGTACCACACACCGTTACAGACCAGCTTCAATGTAGTATGTGCTTCAACAGCCATAAATGCACCCCATCCGTCAGCCCATTCAACATTTAAGCGTCTTTTAGACGTTGTCGGCAGTTTAGTTGGTTTGGTTATCCTGGCAATTGCGTTTGTGCCAGTGGCGATCGC
The DNA here is from genome assembly GCA_964250875.1 of uncultured bacterium. Classification (GTDB taxonomy): domain Bacteria; phylum Cyanobacteriota; class Cyanobacteriia; order Cyanobacteriales; family Chroococcidiopsidaceae; genus CAXUIV01. Next base: position 2,799 of record CAXUIV010000568.1, on the reverse strand, counting down.
CATCAAGCTAGAGAGTCCAGGGCCGATTCTATACAGTCAAGAGCGCTATGGGCTACAGGGACGCAAGTTCCGTATTTGGAAATTTCGCTCAATGGTCGATAATGCAGACAAGCTGAAAGCCCTGGTGCCTAATGAAGTATCAGGGCTGCTGTTTAAAAACCGTCGAGATCCGCGAGTAACAAGGGTAGGCAGATTCTTGAGAAGCACCAGCATTGATGAACTACCTCAGTTCTGGAATGTTCTCCTGGGCGAAATGAGTTTAGTGGGAACACGCCCACCGACTGCTGATGAAGTTGCTCACTACGCTGAACGTCACTGGCAACGGCTAAATGTCAAACCTGGTTTAACTGGTGAATGGCAGATCAGCGGTCGTTCGGCGGTGAAAGATTTTGAACAGGTCGTCGATCTCGATCTGCGCTATCAGAGACATTGGTATCCTCTGTACGATTTGGTCGTAATTGCCAAGACGATTTATGTCATCTTTGCTCGCACTGGTGCTTGTTAAAGGGGCTAGGAAGTCTAAAGAATGAAGTACCGCAACCCCTCGTACTTCACGCTTTACACTTCATATTTCTACTTGTGTCTATGCTGATGCCATTCCCAGGCATGAGTGAGAATATCCTTAACTTCTGGATACTGGGGAGACCATCCCAAAGTCTTTTTCGCCTTTTCGCTACTGCCAACAAGACTTGGTGGATCTCCAGGACGGCGGTCGCTTACAGTAACTTTTATATCCTGACCTGTCACCAGCTCAGCTGTATCAATAACCTGTCTCACCGAAAAGCCATTGCCGTTGCCCAAGTTGAAGGTCGCTGTATCACCACCCTGAAACAGGTATTCCAACCCCAACACGTGAGCATCTGCTAAGTCCGTGACATGAATGTAATCTCGGATACAGGTTCCATCTGGTGTCGGGTAGTCGGTACCAAAAATTGAGATAGATTCACGTTTACCCAAAGCTGCCATTAGCACCAGCGGAATCAAATGTGTTTCTGGATTGTGATCCTCTCCTAACAGCCCAGTTGGGTCAGCACCAGCAGCGTTGAAGTAGCGGAACACAACCGACTTGAGGTCGTATGCAACATCAAAATCGGTTAAAATCCGTTCCACCATCAACTTTGTCGCTCCATAAGGGTTGATCGGGTTTTGAGGATGGTCTTCAGTGATTGGCACCACTTTGGGAACTCCATAAGTGGCGCAGGTGGAAGAGAAGACAAATCGTTTCACCGATGCAGCCAGCATGGCCTCCAATAGGGTTAGAGTACCGACGACGTTGTTGCGGTAATATTTGTCTGGGTCTGTCACCGATTCTCCTACGTAGGCGTAGGCAGAAAAGTGCATCACTGCCGCAATTGGGTGGGTGGCAAATAACTGGTCTAGAAAGGGGCGATCGCTGATATCCCCAACGACTAACTCTACCTGTAAAACCTTTTCCACCAAGTCTCGGTGTCCATACACCAAGTTGTCCAGCACAATCACGTTATAACCAGCGCGTTTCAGTGCCAACACTGCATGGGAGCCGATATATCCCGCTCCGCCAGTAACTAGAACGGTAGGTTTGACAGGCGACATCATCTATATTTAACTAACTTCATAACTTTTATACTCCACTTGTTACTAGGTCGGCCTCAGTATAGCTTGATGATGGGCGTAAGAGGTGAGAGGTAAAGCAGTAGTTCATCCCTCACTGTTCTGGGACATCATATGGGTTTCAGCTCCTCACCCCTCACTGCTTCATTTCCCCTATTCGGCTAATATGATAAGGATTTAATCATTTTCCGGTTTAGCACAGCTTTGAGCTACTAACCTGTTTATTCTTACTTTTGAATTGGTAATCTAAAATCAGCTGAGCGTTGGAGAGCTAATTGATGTTTAACTCGCTATCCCGAGTATTGCTGTGGCTGCTGGTTGGTACTTTCCTCTATTTCATAATCCGGAGCTTAACTGCCAAGGAAACGTTTTTAGGTCGGGTGGTTGTGATCATTCTGCTGGTATTCCTGCTGCTAGCGTTTATCCTTCCGACCAATGGATTCGTTTCATCTATATGGTCTGTGCTTTCGTTTCCGCTCAAGCCCCTCGGAGCATCGATTTTACTGCTGTTTTTTGCCACTCAAAAGCGAAAAGACATTTTAGGCAGGAACCTGATCGTTGGCGCGATCATAATTTTGTTGCTATCGAGCGTGCCAGCATTCGCGTACTTTATGACTCGGCTGCCTCGAGTAACGGTTGCTCAGACCGAGAGGCTAGGTCAGGATGTCCAGTTTGTGGAGTCGTCTACAGTTCCATCGGCCCAGATTCAGTCCGCGTACTCAGATGCTCGCTTCCAGTCCACATTTCCCGAGCGAAGGAGTGATCGCCTGACCCTCGTCTCTTCTGACTTGGATGGCCGGACAGACCTCGCGATCGCCCAATCTGGCATTGGGGCCATCCCCAGACCCATTGATCTCTACATGCTCCAGGTTGTGACAATTCCCACACGAGGGTTGAGGCCCGTTGACTTTGTGCCTAGTGCCGAAATGCTCGCTCTATCAACGCGATTTTGGGAACAATATCTCCAATCGATTTTCCTCTTCCTGCGCAATGAGCAGCCAGTCAGGCTGAAGTAAAGAGCGACAGATGAGCTGTCTATTTGCAGAAGATATCTGCTGCTGCTGCGATCAGTCTAGGATCGAGAAGTCGCTTAATTCCTAGAATGGCTCAATCACGTCTGCAAAAACTTGGTGCGTACTTGCGTCCTCACTGGCAACGGACGACATTAGGCATATTTGCCCTGCTGCTCGTCAATGCACTGGGTGTTTA
>CAXUIV010000567.1:0-3525 GCA_964250875.1 uncultured bacterium | reverse complement strand
ATCAGCTCCTTGACTTGTGAAAAATTGAGTTAACTGATTGATTCGCTGCTCTGTCTCTGAGTTATACGCTGAGACTGCCTCCCCAATGCGATTGGAATGAAACTCTTCTCGTCGCGTCTCGATCGTTGACAGAGCTGCGATCCCAATGTCTCCGCCCAAGTTCCGCGCCATGTTATATAGTCCTGAAGCGGAGCCAGCATTCTCTTTTTCGATGTTGGCAGTGGCGATAGAAGAGAGGGGCGTGATAATCAACGGTTGCCCTAGGGCACGGACAATCTGTGCCGGGATCAGCTGAAGCATGCCGTAATCATGAGTCATTGCTGAGTTCATGAAGCAACTGACACCGAACAAGGTGAAACCCACTGCGGCTATCAGGCGAAGATCGAAACGCTGCATCAGTCTCGGCACAAAGGGGTTAAGGAAGAGCTGGGGAATTCCTGACCAGGCGATCGTCTCGCCGATCTGCGTGGCGTTGTACCCCTGAATTCGTATTAAGTAGAGGGGCAAAATGAAGGTTGAACCGTACAGCCCTATACCCAGGGCTATCGTTACGATGATCGCCAGAGCAAAGTTGCGCCGTTTGAGTAAGCGCAGATTCACCAAAGGTTGCTTGCGAACGAGTTCAATCAAGACGAAGAGCGGTATGGCGATCGCGGCCACGATGGCAAAGCGCACAATCAGCTCATTCCCAAACCAATCATCCCGCTCCCCTTCTTCCAACACAAATTCCAGAGAGGCAAAGCCAATCGCCATCACCAAGATGCCCCACCAGTCTCCCCCTCTCAGAAGGTTTAACTGCATTGGTGTCGCTTCGAGGGCATACCAGACTCCGGCAATGAGCATTGCGCCTGGAATCAGATTGAGATAAAAGATGTACTGCCAGCTAAAGTTATCTGTAAGCAATCCGCCAATGAAGGGGCCAATGGATGGGGCAAAAGTGGCCGTAATCGAAAATAGAGATAATCCCAGTGGCTGCTTGGATGGAGGTAATTTAGTCAAAATCGTCGTGAAGGCCATGGGGATCAAGACACCTCCAGTAAATCCCTGCCCCGCCCGAAACATAACCATCATTGGCAGATTGACGGCAAAGGCACAAGCTACAGAAAACAAAAGAAACAGACTCGCGTTAACGAGTAAATACCGACGAACCGAGAACACCCGCGACAGCCACCCAGTCATGGGGATCACCACGATTTCAGCTAGCAAGTAGCCAGTTGAGATCCAAGATCCCTCATCTGTAGTGGCACCGATCGCCCCGGAGATGTCATTAAGGGAAGCGTTGGTGATCTGGATATCCAGTACCGCCATAAATGCGCCTAACAGCGTTGACATTACGCCAATCCAGTCTTTGACTGAAACCTGGTCGGCATTGCCGCCCTGCTTACTACCCGCACCTACACTTGCACTTGCCACTAAATTCCTTCCTACTATAAATTCCGGGCGATCCACCAGCTCGCCCCTACAACTCCAAACTCCGGACGACCCACCGGCTCGCACCTACAACCATAAAATCCAAAATTAAACTCAAAACTCAAAACTCAAAACTATTTATTAGGGGTGCGCTACACTCACCTCAACCGACATCCCAGGGGCAATCAGTGCTTCGTACCCTTTAACGCTCTGACGGTCAAAGACAATTTTGACAGGGATGCGTTGCACAATTTTGGTAAAGTTGCCCGTAGCGTTATCTGGTGGTAAGAGGGCAAACTCAGCTCCTGATGCCGGTGCAAGGCTATCCACCCAGCCTCGAAAAGCCCGGTGCCCCAAAGCATCGACCTTGATTTCCGCCGCTTGACCTGGACGCATCTGTTTGAGCTGTGTTTCTTTAAAGTTGGCAATAACCCAGGGCAATGGCTCGACAACGGACATCAAGGCTTGTCCAGTTTGAACTCGTTGTCCAACCTCAGCAGTTTTGTTCCCAATTCGTCCATCTGTGGGGGCAGTGATGTTGCTGTAGGACAGCTGTAGTTGCGCGTTTTTGAGGATGGCTTCGTTCTGGGCGATCGTGGCTAAGGCTGCTTGATACTGACTTTCGTTCACTTTAGTTTGCTGCGCCGTCGCCTGCGCCGTTTGCAAACCACCTTGCGAGTTCAATACCTTTCCCTGAGCATTGGTCACATTTTTCTCATCAGCGACGAGTTGCGCTTGGTCTGCCTGGACTTGCTGTACCGCTGAGTTGCAATCAGCTATATCCTCCTGATAAGTCGCTCGATAAGCATCCCGTTGAATCGCACCGACAGCACCCGTTTGGTAAAGAAAGCGATAGCGATCATAGTCTGATTTGGCTCGCCGTAAGTCTGCCTGCGCTTTCACTAGCTTCGCCTGATCGGTGGAAATATTGGCTTTGTCTTTGGCCACTGCTGCTTGGGCACCGGCGACGCTGGCGACGGCAGCATCAATGTTTCCTTGAGCCGAAGTTGTCTGACCTTGAGAATTCTTTGAAGCTAGAGAGATATTTGCGCTTGCAGCATTTGCCTGACTGCGTGCTGCTTCTAAATTGGCTTGGGCTTGCCGCACCTGCACCTCGTAGTCACTAGGATCGAGCTTGACCAAGAGCTGACCTTGACGCACGAGCTGGTTATCATCGACCAGAACCTGGAGTACGGTATCGTTAATTCGAGCGCTGAGTGGATGCAGGTGGCCAGTTACGTAAGCATCATCGGTATCTGCGTGGGTGGAAGCGTACTGCCACCAGCGGTAGCCAAAGATTATGCCCGCAACTGCTCCTACTCCCAGCAGGATGAACAAGATCAGTCTACGGCGTGGATGCTTCTTGGGAGGATCGCTAGGCTGTAGTTGCTTCTTGGTTTCTTGCTTAGGAGCAGTTGCCTCACGCTCCGGGGATGGGGCTTTTCCGTCTCGGTCTAGCTGCTGTGTGCCGTGTTGTGAGTTGCCTGGTGATTTGGATTCCATTTTAAGCTCTGCTGTAGGAATAAGTAATATTTAAAGGAGGTGTCTTCCTCCTTAAGGAATATGTTTTATCAGATCATAAGTCTCCTAGAGTTGCTTCTTGATCTAAAGAGCCTTCGCTGTGCCTCCTGTCATATTGGTGTTTGCCTTGACCCTATAATTTACACCTAAATTTATAAGATATATTCCACACTTAAAACTGTCACAGCAGATATTTTTTCTGATCTTTTTAAACCATCAGATGTCTAACAATGTTAACTGGGATACTCTCTATCCACAGCTATAGGCTTTAGCATTTGATGAAGAATGACTTCGTGGCATCCAGTTAGCACTAAAAGTGCCCGCACGTAGCATTCACCATGCACAGAGCAGTCAGCATCACTTTGCTAGATCAGCGCATCACTCCGCAGGAAGACAACACTCTCACCGCCTTATTAAAGGTCATGGAGTCATGGTAGAAGTTAAAAGCAGTCCTTGTTTCCTCTCTGTCACTCGTGTACAGCCAGAGTACCCGTTGTTTGTGTTTTTGCCAGGAATGGATGGCACTGGTCAGCTGTTGCGATCGCAAACAGTTGATCTAGAAGTCGCTTTTGATGTGCGGTGCTTGGCCATTCC
>CAXUIV010000566.1:0-3536 GCA_964250875.1 uncultured bacterium | reverse complement strand
AAAACTCAAAACGTACCAGTGGTAATGTGTTCTTCTAAAGGCGAAGAGTTTGATCGTTACTGGGGTATGAAGCAGGGTGCAGACGCCTATATCGCTAAACCGTTTCAACCAACGGAGTTAATTGGGACGGTCAAACAACTGCTGCGGGGTTAGCAGACACTGCCTATCAGGTTTAATGAATGCAAGGAAGCCGTATGGTTGGGAATTCGGACTTTTTAACGGGTAGAGGGCAAGATCAGATCTCACCTGAATTTCAGGAATTGGAGAGTCCTGAGGGAGAGCTGCACCTGCGGTTTTACGTTGCTTCTAGTCAGGAATTCGCGCTACCAGCAACAGGAATCCGTGAGGTCATCTCACCTCCTCCGGACCGCATTACTCCAATCCCAAATGCCTCTTCTCTGCTTTTGGGTACTCTAAACTTGCGGGGGCGAGTCATTTGGGTGGCTGACCTTGGACAGTTTTTAGGAGCGGCAACAGCTTTGAACACAGACCGACCGGAGATTCCCGTAATTGCCGTTGAAGATCAAGACACAATGGTGGGGCTAGCTGTTGAGCAAATTATTGATATGGACTGGCTAGATGTGGAGCAGTTGCAGATGCCATCGAATGTTCCAGACAGTATGGCACCATTTTTGCGGGGTGAGTGGTTGCTAAGTGGACACAACAAGCAGTGTCTCCGACTACTCGATCAGATTGCAATTCTGCGGAGTGCGCGGTGGGCAGCATAAAGTTTTGAATTTTGAGCTTTGAATTCTGAATGAAATAACTTAAAACTCAACACTCAAAACTCAAAACTATTGAAGGAGACATAAAATGACATCAGGTATAAATCAAGATCAAGAATATCAAAGGGCTCAAAGAGCCTACATGCAGGGTAACTATGAAGAGGCGGCAACCCTAGTTGACCGATTGGTCCGAGAGTTTCCGGACGATCCCAGCAGCCGCTTGCTACAGGGGCACCTTTACTGCGTCCTACAGCAGTATGATTTGGCACGGGAACAGTATCATGCGGTATTAGAACTGACCCAGGACCCAGAGTTTGTTGATTTTGCCAACAGGGGCCTGGAATCTGTTAGTGAGTATGAAACTGAGCTACCAGCCAGCGCTGAAGTAGAAAGCCCAGAAAGAGTAGAAAGCCCAGAAAGACTTGACACCTTTAGCGATCCTAACCCTCCAGAGTGGTCTGAGTATCTAGCAACACATCACCAAGCAGAAGATGCTAATCCCCCAGATCACAATCCCCTAGATCATAATCCCCCAGATCATAATCCCCTAGATCACAATCCTCCAGAGTGGTCTGAATATCTAGCAACACATCATCAAGCAGAAGAATTGGGGACATTGGAGGATTTTGATCCCAATAGCTTTGACTTCAACTACTTTGACAATGATGAAAGCTCTGAATTAGAGCAGCCTTTTGGCGCTCATGGTGCTGAACCAGCGAGTGTTGAACCCAGCACAGGAAGGTCGCCAGATGCTTTTACTGACCCCTTTGCCTCTAATCAATCATCTGCCGGTCATAGTGCTGCTATTGATGCTAATCCAGAAGAGTATCGCTCCAGCCAATTCTTAGACACTCCACTGCATGATGTGCCAGCGCCCAGTAACGATGGTACCCACGAACAGTGGTTGGATTCACCTTTCTTTAATGATGGTGTGAAGGCGGTGGGCAGCGGTGATACCAACACCCTGGATAGCAATCACAACATCTTTGATGACTACAATTCTGGTTCTTCAAACAGTAGCGAATTCCAGCGTGCAGCTGAGCTTCATCCGCCTTTCGAGATTGGCCAGCTGCCATCGGCAGAGATGGGCCACCCTAATCTTCATGCCAGCTCTGAAGATGAAACATTGCTGATGGCAGAAGAATCGCTCCACGACAGCACCCACGACAGCCTAGGTTACAGTACTTCTGAGCAGTCTACCCAAGCCAGCTTTGGCGAACCGCATCCTGCCTTTAAAGCAAACGATGAGGGAATCTCACCCTCACCACAGAATGGCTTTCATGACCAAGAATTTGACTTTGATGGCATTCTTGCAGAAACAACACACGACTTCGAACCTACCAATCATTCAGGAGGGGGTTATCCCAGTAACATTGACGCTCTTGACGAATTTGATGAGTTTGACGATATAGGCAATATTCCATTTGATTTGTCAGAAGGTCAGGGTAATTACCACTCAGCATCAAGTGCAGTGGGGGCGGATACGAGACACGGATTGATGTCTGGTCCAGCAACTCATGAGATTGACCATCAGAACGACATTCTACTAGACAATCGTATTGGCGACAGTAGTGAAGATGAGTTATTTAGCATCATTGGTTCCTCCGAGGCAGTCCCCGCATTCACGCAAGGAGATGGTTTTAGGAGCGAACCTAGCCCGAATGTTGAGCAGGGCTGGCTAGCATTCTTTGAAAATGCCCCCCTGCAAAGAAAGCAACTGTACACCGCTGGTGTCGTTGGAGCGATTTCAGCCGTGGTCGTGGCAGCAGTGAGCTTCACAGCAGCAATACTCGTGCAGGGACCACAAAAGGCAGCTGTGCGGAACACCGGCTGGACTATGGCTGCGGCGGCTTTTATTGCTAGCGGCGGTACCAGTCTACTTTTAGGGCGGAAGACGGCAAAACAGATTCAGCGGACAACCGAGGATCTTAAATTCCAGTTCGAGGCCATGCGAGCAGGCAATCTCAACGCTCAAGCTACAGTCTATGCTGAAGATGAATTCGGTCAGCTAGCCCATGGGTTTAACGAGATGTCTCGTGTCATTCTCACCACCACAAGTGAAGCGCAACGAAAAGCCGAAGAGCAGGAGCAAGCGAAAGAAGATTTGCAGCGTCAGGTCATCCGACTGCTAGATGACGTGGAGGGAGCTGCACGAGGCGATTTGACAGTGCAAGCTGAGGTGACGGCTGACGTTTTGGGGGCAGTGGCAGACTCGTTCAACTTGACAATCCAAAACCTGCGAGAAATTGTGCAACAGGTGAAGATAGCGGCGCGTCAAGTGAACAAAGGAGCAACTGATAGTGAGGCATTTGCTCGAGCCCTATCCTCAGACGCGCTGCGGCAGGCGGAGGAGTTGGCGGTAACGCTGAACTCCGTGCAGGTAATGACTGACTCAATTCAACGAGTCGCTGAGGCAGCGCGGGAAGCTGAAAATGTAGCGCGGTCAGCCTCAGCCACTGCCCTTAAAGGTGGAGAGGCAGTAGAGCGCACGGTAGCTGGGATTTTGGAAATCCGCGAAACTGTAGCGGAGACGACCCGCAAGGTGAAGCGGCTGGCAGAATCATCTCAAGAAATCTCTAAAATCGTGGCACTGATCTCCACAATTGCCTCACGCACAAACCTGCTAGCGCTTAATGCCAGTATTGAAGCCGCACGGGCTGGAGAGTCAGGCCGTGGCTTTGCGGTGGTAGCGGATGAAGTGCGCCAACTAGCAGACCGGGCTGCCAAAGCGTTAAAGGAAATTGAACAGATCGTCATGCAAATTCAGAGTGAGACTGGCTCTGTCATGACAGCAATGGAGGAAGGCACCCA
>CAXUIV010000565.1:0-3536 GCA_964250875.1 uncultured bacterium | reverse complement strand
GAAGAATTAAAGAATACACTTGCTGAGTATCTATATCCAGCTACCCAATTTGCCATTGGTACTGCTTACCCGGAAGCTACAGTTGCCGCAGATCTGCAACCCCAAATCGTGCAGCTAGACGACGAGGGGACCGGGGTAGAGATGCACCTCCAGTTTTCGTCGGGTTCGCGGATGTTTTTTGCCGATCATCCTGACGTGCGCGACCAACTGTATCCCGTCAAGAGCGACGGCGCTCCCTACGGATCGCTGGTATTCACTGCCTGTCGCTCGTTTGAAGAGTTGAAGAAAGTGAGAGTTTTAGTGGTTGACGATATAACCGGCGAGAACGTGAAGGTCACGGGTGCTGATGGTAAGGAGCGAGACCTCATTGACCGGGAGATTGCCAAGCGTCTGGTGGGGGATTGCAAGGGGATGTGTACACATAAGGTGGCGCAAAAGCTGGGTATCGAACCTCACCGACGCCAGAAGGTGATGGAAGGGGGCGCGATGGAGATTGGCCAGCGGCACAACGGTACCTTTCAGTATCGCCTTGGAGTGCGACCTCAAGCTGAAAGTCCAGTCGCTCGTATTGCCAAAGGGACGCTGGAAATTGACGACTTCAAAGGTCGTTTGGCAGGGGTGCCAGTTAAGGTCTATCGGACTGACGATGGAAAACTGGCGAACAAAGCAGGTTACGACTTAGTCCTGCCAACTTCCTCTTTTAAGGGTCGCAAGGGGGAAGAACACGGCGCACTGAAGCCGGGAGAGTACTTATGGGATGTGGGTGTCGGGGTAAAGTCAGTGGGGGAATACCGTCAGTACAGTCTGGGACCGCAGGTGTTGGTGAACTACCCCAAAGCGATCGCTTCAGGACTGCTACCAATTTTGAAAGAGCAGGCTGAGGACCTGGTGCAGATGGGTAAGAGTGCCTCCGAACGTCTCATCCACATTGCCCAAAAGTACTGCGAGAAGTACGAAAAGCGCAAGGGCATACAGGCTCAACTGGCAGCAGCAGGTCAGGAAGTTGAAAAAGATTTAAAAGCATTTAATGACTTATTTGACAGCGTCCTTGCCGCAGGGGATGAAGTTGAAGAGCCAGGAAACCAAAAAGATTTGCTCGCGTATCGCTTAATCAAAGCAGATTTAGCAGGGTACGGACAACTTTTATCTCACCCTAGAATTATTAACGAACTCGAAGAATTCCAGCGAAAGGAGAAGCTAGAGATTGCGACTGGTGCATCTGTAAAAATCATGTCTGGATTGGCTCAGCCGAACCTGGACTTAAAGTCAGAATTAGGTGAAGCACAGGTCTGCATCCCTGGTGTTCCCGCAGGGAGTCAGGTGATCCTCACTCGTTCTCCACTCGTCAATACGAATGGAGTCTGCCTTGCAACTGCTGTAGAGCTACCCAATGCGAAGGAAGGTTGCGTGTACCTGCACCCCGGTTACGCGCTCGATAACTTCCAGTGCGACTTTGATGGGGACAATATGGCATTCGCCTATCTCCAACCTGAGTTGGTGAGGTATTTTGCCGAGAATCCTCAGGAGCGAGATGATATGCCTGCTTCTGATGGGTATCAGAACTTTGTAGGAGTTTTGGGTGAGGTTCGCGGGCAAGAGTATGCAGAATCTCTGACGCCTAAAGAAGTCCGAGAAATCTTTAATTACTCTAAATTTTTAGCGGTTTGGCAAGAGGAAGTTCGGGCACATCATGAACACAACCGCTATCCCGATGTCGTGAAGAAGGCTAAAATTCCCTACCAGGGCAGCTTTGAAGAGATAGCTTGCTCCGCTATGGAAAATAAAATTGGCTTGATTGCCAATGAGATTATGAAGAATGTGGCTTTGCAGACAGAGATTGACAATTTACCTGAGGGCGAGCAGGTTAACTATCTAAAGAAATTAGCCAACCACTGTTGTCAATTGGATGTGACAAACGCTCCTGAAGCTATGCTCGATAAAATTCAGGCAGTAGCTGAGTTTGAGAATCCCAATAAATACGAAGTGTCGGCGCAAAAAGTTCGAGAAGGACTGCAACTATTCAAGAACCTGTTGAGAGACGTTGTCGCTCAACTTGGCAACGAACTACAGGTCGCTGTTGACGGTCCTAAAAGCGCTTTACGTCCGGACGACACGGTCTTTGAGTTTTGCCGCTCGCTTGACAACTACAAGCAGATTTATGCCTTAAATGACCGAAAAAGTAGGGATGTGTTTACAAACGGTCGGGGAATGAGAACTAACGGTTATTCTGCTCTCGACTTAATGGCAAAGCAAGCCAACGAGATATTTAGCGATCGCCAAAATCAACTGCCTGTCCGGCCTATCGAACAGTTCAAAGAATTCTACTCCGGTGTTGATACTGAAAACCAAAGTCAAGCTGCGGCTGAGCTGATCGCAACCTACAATAACTTAGTAGCCGAACGCCGCGCCCTGGAGAATAGGCAATCTTTAGAGCCTGGACCATACATGGTTGTAACTTCTCAAAGCAGTGGCAAGAGCGTTGAAATTACAAATTTAATTCAGTTTGAGTCTGCCAAGGATCCCAACTTTTGGAAATCTGAAGACCTGACGATTCGTTTTTATGCTCGGACTCCGAAAAAGGACATGCCTCAGACTCTGGAAGCTCGTGCTGTGTTCGTCGAGCGCGACGGGACGGAAGTCGAAACAGCCGTTGGTACTGTTGGTTTGAAATCTACTCAGGAACATTCGATTCAGCCCGGTCAGAAGATTTCTCAGGGTAAGGTGGAGTTTCACTTTGGCGTCTCTGAGTGTTCGATTGATGCTGTCAAGCAAAGAAGTAAGGATTGGTTAGAAGCCGTGAGAGCGAATACACCCGAACGAGAAAAGCTCCAGATGGCAGCAGCAATTCACCGGATAGCCCATGGCAGTAATCAAAAGCAGGGAGAGAAGCGAGACGACACCCCGGCTGTCAAAAAATCGGGAGGGGCCGCGTTTGCAATTTTCACAGAACAGGTCGTAGCCCAACTGGATACTTTACAGTTTGCTTGTACCAGGGCTTTGGGTACCAACTTCAACGACCACGCAGGCAGGCAGTTTCAAGGCGAAAAAGTTTCCGTCCGGTTTGAGCAAGGCCCAGACCCCAAAGATGCGGCAAAGAGTGCCGATTGGCTGGTGATAGAGGATAAGAAGCTTGGCACCCTCAATGCCAATTCGGGCCGATTGCTGCCCGGTACGTCAGCGATGGCAACGATTACTTCAGCACCCAGTACGAGCGTAGTCATCACGAGCGTCAATCACCCAGATAATCAGCTGCAAGTTAACAACACCCAAAATTATGCCTTTGCTGGACAGGATTGGCAGGGAGAGCAAGCTGCTATTGCGCTTGACCTGCGTCAAACGAATCCAATCAAGCCGCCTCAAGTGTACGCGAAGGTGGGTCATAAGATACTGGGGGTATTGAGCAAAGAATCAGCCGACTTTATCAAGGAACGACTCGATAAAGCTGGAAAGCAAGTTCAAGGATTTGTTCTCCAGGGCACTATCAGTCGAGGTGCTTCTACCTATGCTGATATTGTCATCGACCCAGATACGGTAAA
>CAXUIV010000564.1:0-3573 GCA_964250875.1 uncultured bacterium | reverse complement strand
CTGTCGGGTGCAATTACGGCTTTGATGGGCAGTTGCTTCTCTTGTGCAAACTTAAAATCTCGCGTGTCGTGGGCTGGGACACCCATGACTGCTCCAGTTCCGTACTCATACAGCACATAGTCGGCGATCCAAATCGGAATTTCCTCTCCAGTGAAGGGGTTAACGGCCTTGCCACCAGTAGGGACACCGCGCTTCGGTTTATCCTCAGCTGTGCGCTCCAGTTCACTCTGGGAGGAAACTTCTCTAATAAACCTCTCCACTGCTTCTCCCTGCTCTGCCGTAGTGACGCGGCGAGTTAGAGGATGCTCTGGCGCTAACACAACATAAGTCACGCCATATACAGTATCAGGCCGAGTTGTATATACGCCGATTTTCTCATCTAGCCCGATGATGGGAAATTCCAGGTACGCACCCACAGATTTGCCGATCCAGTTAGCCTGCATCAGCTTTACCCGCTCAGGCCAACCGCTCAATTGGTCAAGGTCCTGCAACAACTGCTCAGCATAGTCAGTAATCTTGAGGAACCACTGCCGCAAAAGCTTGCGTTCGACTTTGGCACCTGATCGCCAAGAACGTCCCTCATTATCGACTTGCTCATTCGCCAGTACAGTCTGGTCAATTGGATCCCAGTTGACCGCTGCTTCTCTCTGATAAGCCAGTCCCGCTTTCAGAAACTGCAAGAAAATCCACTGCGTCCAACGATAATAGTCTGGTGAACAGGTCGTGACTTCCCGACTCCAGTCAATTGATAAACCCAGTCGCTGCAATTGCTGCCGCATCTGAGCAACATTCTGGTACGTCCACTTAGCTGGAGGAATACCTCGGTCAATGGCTGCGTTCTCAGCGGGTAGACCAAAAGCATCCCACCCCATAGGGTGCAGTACTCGGTACCCCTGCATCCGTTTGCAGCGGGCAATCACGTCTGTAATGGTGTAGTTGCGAACATGGCCCATGTGCAGACTGCCTGATGGATAGGGAAACATCGACAGGGCATAGAATTTTGGCTTGCTACCATCTGTAGGGGTCTGATCTAAGCCAAGTTCTGCCCAAATCTGTTGCCACTTCTCCTCAATCTGTGCTGGATTGTAACGGGACTCCACAGTCATGCTCCTAATGGACTCAGCGATCGCGTCTGTCTCCGTATTCTGACACATCCCCACCTTAAAATTGTCGCTACGTGACTGTTCACAAGTACATAGGGGCATAGGGCAGGGGGCATAGGATGTAAGAAAAAATCTTTTTAGGCCAAGTGTTTCGTCAGTCATCTCAACCCTATGCCCTTTGCCCCATGCCCCATGCCCAATACAAATTTTTCGTCTACGGCACCCTGAAGCCAGGAGAATCTAACTACAAAGCCTACTGCGCTCCCAAGGTGGTAGAAGCGCAAAGAGCGATCGCCTTAGGTTTACTGTTTGCCTTGCCGCTGGGCTATCCAGCAATGACAACTGGGGATTTGCCGGTACAGGGTTTTTTACTATCATTCACCGATCCGGACGTTTTGGACCGCCTCGATTGGTTAGAGGATTACAATCCCCAAAGACCGGCAGTTGAGAATGAATATAACCGTCAAAAGATCCAGACCTATAGCCCGTCGTGGCAACCCCTTGACTGGGCGTGGGTTTACCTCATGACCTTGGAACAGGTTAATCGGCTTGGTGGCGTACTGCTAACCAACGGATGCTGGAACGGCTAAGGTGTTCCAATCAGCTTCGACTTCTTAGATGGTGCTTTAGGAATTTCCACAGGCGGGCCGTTCAGGGCCAACATTAGAGTCTCAGGTTTTGTCTCTATTTGTGGGGCTTGAGCGGTTTGAGGAGCAATGGATTGGGGAGTTGGCAGTAGACCTGGCAAAGCGCCGATAAAGAGGGCAGCGATCGCCGCACCACCTCCAAAAAAGGCCACTTTGGGTCTGCGGTTCAAGCGGACGAACACGCGCTGGACCTGCTGTTCTACGGGCTGCTGTACTGATGGTACTGGCAACTTCCGCAAACCCTGACGCAGGTTTAGCAGTCGCGTATACAAACGCTGAACTCCTGGATCGTTCGTCAGCCAGTCTTCCACTTGCCGTTGCTCTTCAGCCGTCACCTCGCCATCAAGGTAAGCACTTAATAACTCAAAGCGATCGCGCTTCAGCATATCTACAGCACCCGTTAATTGATTGGTTTCGTCCGCCTTTCCACCTGGCAAACTGCCATGGAGCCGCAAGCGATTGTATTGGGACTCAAACTCAAGTGTCATTTTAAGTTACTACCACTCACACGGGGAACACATTAAGCAAAGCAATTCAACCATTGATTGATCGTGCTCAACAATCATAGAGTTACAATCTCTCCGGTCTAATCTTCACTAAGGCATAAACAATCTCTACAGACTAACAGGTGATGCTGAAATCATGAATCAAACCATCGCGTCCCTACAAGAGCAGGTTTGTATGTCCCTAATCATCCAGATAGCTCTGTAGTTGAGCTTGGAGTCGCTGACGCGCTCTCGCAATTCTCGACTTTACCGTTCCTAGAGAAACACCAGTGATTTCCGCAATTTCCTCATAGGCCATGCCCTCAATCTCTCTTAGCACAATCGTGGTACGGAACACCTCTGGTAAATCAGAGATTGCTTCCCGTAGCTGTTCATAAAACTCCCGCGTTGTCAAGTCTTCTTCTGGGCCAGGAGTATCACCTGCGATCTCCCAGTCCATTTCACCGTCTTCCAACGAGCGGGGGGCATCTAACGACAGCGGAATTGCAGTCCGCTTACGTTTGCGTAGCTCGTCATAAAACAAGTTCGTGGCGATGCGGCTTAGCCATCCCCGAAACTTGACAGGCTCATTCAGGCGCTTAATATTCCGGTAGACCCGAATCCAAACTTCTTGGGCTAGGTCTGCCCGGTCTTGCCAGTCAGGAGCTAGGTGGTATAAAACTCTATCCACATGAGACTGGTACCGACGCAGTAACTCTGCAAAAGCAGGTCGCTCCGGACGTAGTCCAGTTTGACAACGTAGAATGAGATCGGAATTAGACAACTTATCAACCGGCACTAGTACTTCAGGTACCATTACCTCCGCCGTTGACCAAGATACAGGCATTGATTGACTCATGGACGGCACCGGGTCTGAAACATCCCTTCCTATTAGACATTGACCTTAGGGGGAAGTTCCTGCCTTTAGTGCCAGATTTGTTACTGGCTCACTACTAAGACATGAATGCCCGTCGGATTAGCTACCTAGAAATGGTGATATCAGGTGGCCAAAAGAGCGTTCCTTAGACACGAGTAGGTTTGCCAACTGCTTAGGACTAGAAGCAGTCGGGGTAGAAGCCTCCAAGTGGACACCTAGAAACAAATCGACTGATAATGTCACCATAATGGCTAATAATATTTTCTCCGGCATCGCTTATGTCCTCCCTAGCTAATTGTTCCTTCCTAAACTGCTACACCTCATGGTTTGAGAACCTCTAAGTTAGAGTTCTTGCAGAGACTGCGATGGTGCCTCTAGCTCCTAGTGTGCTTGTTTCTGTAGGAAGATACATCTAAAGACTGATAAAACTCTGTGAAGTTCCTACAGCTAAATGAGTAGAG
>CAXUIV010000563.1:0-3593 GCA_964250875.1 uncultured bacterium | reverse complement strand
GCTGTACTCATCTGGTGTTAATCCCTCACCTTTGGGCTTATGTTAGCACTTCGCTCAGTTTTAACTCAGTCGCCAGCCGAATGAAAAATGAGTATTAATACTATCTTCTTATTGTTACATAGTAATGAAGTTCTTTTGGCGTTGCAGAGTGTCAATAGAAGAAAGCTCTCGCATTAGCCTAGCGCTACGCTTCGCCTTCGGCTAATGCGAGAGACAAAAGATATTCCTACCACCATTAAGGCAGCTCAACTGAAGTGGGTTTCGCCGTGTGGGGCAGTCCCCAGCCTAGCTTTTCCCGCAAAACCCGGAAAAACTCCGGCGATTGCAGGCGGATAAATCGAGCTGAGTAGGGCGATCGCTCCAAATACACGCGGTCCTCTGGAAAAACATAGCAACCGCCATTTCCATCCACCACCATCACCAACCTGTTTGGATTCGCTGGAAATATCTTCACGGGTTCAGTATCAGCAAATACTAATGCCCGAGAAGCCAGAGAATGGGGACAGATCGGCACCAACTGTAACACAGGCACCGTTGGCGTAATCACTGGCCCACCTGCACTGAGCGAGTAGGCCGTAGAGCCAGTTGGCGTTGAGATAATGACACCATCGGCTGCTATATCTACCGGCGCATGATGACCCACCACAATCTCAAAATGGCACATGCTCGTCAGTGGTTCTCGATGCAGTACCATTTCATTGAGGCAAAGTGCCTCCCAGATCAGCGACTCCTGACGAAATACCTTGACAGTCAACATCGTCCGCTCTTCGATTTCGTACTGACCCGCCATGACCTGATCCAGTGCTTGAGGCAGTTGGTTAAGGTAAGCCTCAGTCAAAAAGCCCATGTGTCCCGTGTTTACCGTAAGCAGGGGAATACCACGGGGTGCCATCTGACGAAACGCAGCAAGAACAGTGCCATCTCCTCCTAACACGACCGCAAACTGCATCTCTGAGTCAAAATCGGGGGGCGTCAAACCCTCAATCGGGGTGTGGCAGACAGGACTGTCGGGGTTAGAGTATCCCAACATTCCACCGACACCAGTTGTCATCCGAACATCCCAACCGGCGGCGGTTAGCTTGTCTTTCAGCTGAGTAGCGACGCGACCCGCGATCGGTTTGACGTCATTGTAAATAATGCCTACTTTGGGCACACTCAATATCCAGATTAAGGCGCTGCTTGGTCTTAAGCTGATCCTTGCACATTTTTAAGGTTTTTTAGCCGTAGTCTTTTTAGGGACCAACTTTTTGGTCTTGTTCTTCTCGTAATCTAACTCCTTCAGCTTTTTGAGAATTCGGCTGAAGTAATCCTGCATATAGCTCTCTAGAGTAGTCGTCTCCTGAGGGTCTAACCCAAATACCCGGTACACTTCATCCATTGGAGCATTCATTGGTTTACCTGTCGCCAATACTTCTGCAAAGGCCAGCCGATCGGCTACGTTCCAGCCCCATTGAAAGAATCGCGACATCACACGTACACTGCGCATTAAACCAAGTGGCATCCGTGTCACCCTGCTCTCCCGGCTAGACAGACGCTCACACAAGCCGATAATTTCCTCAGCACTCCAAGCACGAGATCCCACTATGGGAAAGCTTTGTTTTTCCGTTTCTGGTATTGAGAGGGCACGCACAGCAAACTTCGCAATGTCTTGAGTATCCATGTACGCAATGGGAGATGATTCACCTGTAACCCAGACTGCCTGCCCATCGAGAATGGGTATCGCGTACTGACTGATTAGACCTTGCATAAAGCCACAGGGCCGTAGAATTGTGTAATCTAAACCCGCTTCGTTCAAGAACAGTTCAGTACACCGCTTGATCTCCATCAAGGGCACATTAGGATATTTCTCAGCATCCAGAATTGAGAAAAAGATAAAACGCTTTACACCAGCAGCTTTCACTGCTTGAATCAATGCCACCTGCCCATCCCAGTCCACCTGCTTGATGCTCAGTGAGTCTGTGGGGCGACTCGTCGCAGCGTCGATTACGGCAGTTATACCTTCGAGACTACGCGGCAAGCTCTCAGGCACACACAAATCCCCCTGCACAAGTTCAGCGCCCCATTCTTTCAAGAAGGCAGCTTTCTTAGGACTTCTCACTAGACAGCGTACCTTATATCCCTCATCAAGAGCATGGCGAGCAACTTGTCTTCCCAAGGTGCCAGTAGCACCGATCACTAATAGAGTCATGAGAGATTAATAACGAATCTTAAATTTTTATTAATAGAATGGTATCAGAATCGCCTGCGCAATAAAAGTACACAAACGTTTTAAGACGTTTTAACAGTCTTCATGGAGAGCTGAGGATCTCCCTCAGCTCAAGACTCCCGTCAGCTAGAGAGTCTCTTCTTTATCACCCTGGATCTTGAGTAACAAGTAACCCATGACGATGCCCACTAAGATCAAAGAGAACGACAAGATGGCCGCCGTAAACATTTCACTCATTTTTGTAATCCATTGCGAATACTTTAAGTTAACAGGCTTTTCCAACGCTACGCCACCTGTGTTAGGTTGACACCTCTATGAAAAAAACTTAAACCTGTGTTAAGCATTCTAGAACGGTTTGGAGTCAAATCCTCTACTGAGAACGGTGTGCCGTAGCTTACCGACACGAATTTTTCTCTATGTACCAACCGCATCAACCAGCTACTGCATCAAAAAACACGCAGCGTCTGCGGCTAGCGCTGACTTTGGGAGACCCAGCCGGAATAGGGCCAGAAGTGATTTTGAAAGCTTTGGCAGATGTAGCTCCGTGGCAGACGCAACCTCTACCCTGCGACGTCACCATCATCGGCAGTCGAGATCGAATCGTGGAAGTTTATAATCAGCTCAACCAGACGACAGCACTAGCCGCGCCCGACAACCTATCTATTCTCGACCATCAAGATTCAGAGTTCACCACTGGCATAGGGGATGCCGCAAGTGGCGCAGCGAGCTTCGCATATATGGAAACAGCGATCGCCTGCACGCTTGCTGGTGAATTTGATGGCATCGTCACTGCCCCAATTGCCAAATCTGCTTGGAAGGCAGCTGGACATAATTACCCTGGCCAAACTGAACTGCTTGCTCACCGCGCAGGCGTCGAGCGATTTGGCATGTTGTTTGTAGCGCGATCGCCCTACACAGGTTGGACACTCCGCACTCTTCTTGCTACCACCCATATTCCCCTACGTCAGGTTGCAGACACTCTAACACCCCAGTTGCTAGCAACCAAACTCGACTTGCTCGTCGCATGTTTGCAGCAGGATTTTGGTTTAGAAAGGCCACGCATTGCGATCGCCGGATTAAATCCTCACAGCGGTGAACAAGGCCAGTTGGGACACGAAGAACAAGAATGGATTATTCCTTGGCTGGAGCAGGAACGCCAAAATCATCCGCACTTACAGCTAGATGGCCCTGTTCCCCCAGACACAATGTGGGTAAAACCGACTCAAGCTTGGTATGGAACTTCGTTGGCAAACGCTTCTCCCATCCACAATCCAGCTGATGCCTACTTGGCTCTCTATCATGACCAGGGCCTAATTCCAGTAAAACAACTGGCATTTGATCGAGCTGTTAACACATCCATTGGCCTACCCTTCATTCGTACCTCACC
>CAXUIV010000562.1:0-3598 GCA_964250875.1 uncultured bacterium | reverse complement strand
GAATGCCGTCGAGCTGAACGGGGTGCAGCTTACCGTCAAGGGCTTGCCAGGGTTGGTTGTCGTGCCAGACGAAGCTGAAGGGTTTGATTCCCTGAAGGTCTGGCGGAATCACAATCGTGCGGCAGCGCTTAGCGTTGGTGGCAAGTTGTGCTGGTTCTCGATAGATGTCTGGCGGGAGCCGTCTGAATGCTTCCCGCATTGCCACTGCTAGGTTGCGCCCATCGGCTTTCAGCCCCAGCCGATTGCGGCTGCCGTAAAGTTGATCTACAGCAGGTACGCCGAGCAGCATTTCTGGATGCTCGGTGTAGTACGCGCTTGTCATCAGGGGGTCGCCGTCATCTGAAGCCAGACCGCTTTCGACAACCTCAATCCAGTCTGTCTCTGGTTCTAATTCGGGGTGGAGACGCTTCTGGAGGATGACCAGGTCGGTTGTCACCTCGGTGAGGGCGAACTCCTTGAATGCCGTGCAGGGAAGTCGCATCGCTCCCACCAGATTGGCACATGCCGAGATGTATTCCCGGACTTTCCGGCTTTTACGAGATTGCAACGTCCCCACTGAGGTAATGAAGGCAACCAGTCCTCCAGGGCGGACGAGGCGCAGGGCTTTGACAAAGAAATAGTCGTGTAAATTATGGACGATTTTGTGGAAATAAGGATCGTTGGGGGCGATCGCGCCGAAGGGGACGTTGCTAATCGCGAGGTCGAAGTGGTTGTCCGGCAGCGTCACGTCTTCAAATCCCTGGATGTAGATGTCTGCTCTGGGATAAAGCAGTTGAGCAATGCGCCCGGTCGTGGGGTCAAGTTCCACGCCCGTCCAGGTAGCACGGGTGCTAATATCTTCTGGAGCAAAGCCTAAGTACAGACCGCTGCCCATCGATGTCTCTATCTGTTTGCCTGCTTTGAACCCCAGCCACTTCAGACCTTGGTAGATTTCGGCAATGACGGTGGGGGTGGTGTAGTAGGCGTTGACGATACTCGCTCTGGCCGATTTGTATTGGGCTTGGGTGAGGAGTTCCCGAAGTTGGGTACCGAGGTGCTGCCACTCTGGCTTGAGGGGTTCTTCAAAGACTTCGGGCGCTACGCCCCAGCCTAAATATTGAGCCAGTATTGCCCGTTCTTCGGTGGTTGCAGGGCGCTGCTGGGCGTCCAGCCGCTTCATGGTTGCGATCGCGGCAAGGTTATTTGCTGCCTTGGAGAGCTTGCCGTTGGGAAACGCAAAATCTGGCGGATAGAGATAGTTTTCAGCAGCAATGCTGTTTTCTTGAAATATTGTTGAGGTGTTAATGTCGAAAATACTGAGCTGTTGCATTGCGAGTGAAGGCAGTAACAATCGCTCGCCTTCACGCTGTAAAGCTCAGTTATTTTTATTGAGTTTCACCTTTGTAAAATCACAGCAATCGATAAGTTGGATAGTGGTAGTGGATTTCGTCGCTACCACTGGCCTTACTAAAAACTCACTGAATCTCTATTATGAATACAGGGAATAAACAGTTTAAAGTTGCATGAGTGATGAAACAAACATTCCATCTTCCAATCCATCCGAACCACGAGCTAGCTTTGATGACCCGTGGAAAGAAGGGCTGGAACTGTATTTTGAACCCTTTTTGGCGCTCTTTTTCCCAGCCGTTCACGAACTGATTGACTGGAGGCGGAGCTATGAGTCACTAGAGCAGGAATTTCAGCAATTTGTTAAAGACAGTGAATTAGGGAAACGATTCACTGACAAGCTATTCAAAGTCTGGCGACGGAATGGGGAAGAAGCCTGGATATTGGTGCATATAGAAGTCCAATCCCAGGAGGATTCTGGCTTCGCCGAGAGAATGTTCGTCTATAATTATCGTTGCTTCGATCGCTACCGTAAACCCACGATCAGCCTTGCTGTTTTAGGCGATGAGCGACCAATCTGGAGACCCTCCTCTTACGGTTACGAACTGGGTGGGTGTCGAGTTGGAATTGAATTCCCAATCGCTAAACTAATTGATTATGAAACGCAGTGGGAGAAACTGGACCAGAGCCGAAACCCCTTTGTCGTTGTGGTCATGGCTCACCTGAAAACAAAAGCTACCACTGGTCAGCCTCAGCAACGCAAGCAGTGGAAATGGACCATAGTTCGGAAGCTATTCGAGCAAGGCTATAGTAGAAATGATGTAGTAGAGTTATTCAGGCTAATTGACTGGATGATGATCCTACCGGATCGATTAGAGCGGGAATTCCGAGCAGAGTTGAGACAGTACCAGGAGGAACGTCAGATGCCGTATGTTACTAGCGTTGAACGTTTGGCAAAGGAAGAGGTTCAACGTGAGATTATTGAGAATATTCTCAAAGTCCGTTTTGGCGCTTTAGATGAGCAGTTAGCGTCGATTATTGCCCCCTTAATGACTTTACCTTCTGAGGAGTACACGCGACTCTTGCTGGAACTATCTCGTGAAGATCTCCTGGCACGGTTTAGCCAGCCGGAATCCTAACAGAATTACCTTACTAGAGACACAAGAGAAGACATGTCCGATCTCTACATTATTGAACAGCTTGCAAAAGCAGAAGCAATTCAAGAAACCTTCTGAGGGGTTTGATTTGCATGAAAGACTGCCCGCGTGGATTTGTACGTGATTGTCGGATAAAGTTACCAACCCGTTCCTTAGGTTGCAAATACTTGTCTCAAAAAACCTTGCGATGTCAAGCATCTACGATTTCTGCACGAGTCTAGTAATTGATAAAAGGGTAAATGTTCGTCATCGAACTTAAAGTAGTCGTTTTTACCGACCGCACTACAATACTGACTCATTAGTTTTCTCACACCCTAGGGTCGGTTGAGGGATGGGGCAAAAAGTTTTCCCTCACTTATAGAAGTAAGGGAAATAAATGGGGTTCAGCTCTTGTGAATTACAGGCTGACCAGGGTTTGGCCTTTAATAATTTGCTTGAGGGCGTTATTTAACTGTTCGGGTTGAGGGCTTTGGCTGACGTAGCAAACGGCTACGCAATCGATGCCGATGGCTGCCCATAGAGGTCTAAGCTGCTGGAGCTTCCATTGCTTGCCTGTGATCGCGGTTTCGTCGGTCGTGACGTCAAGCCCGATCGTCCAGCCTCGCCACGAGAACGTATGGTCGAGTCCGAATACGAGGTCGAGGATGACCTGTGGCGGAACTGAGGCCCAGTTTATGGAATATTTTTTACTGACTGGTCTACCGTATTGGGATAGGAGATAGGGCATTGCTTTTGCAAGCCGAGCTTTACCGATTTCAGTCGCACGCGCAGTTTCGATCAATTCATGAGAATCGAAGCTAACTTTGCTGGCTTTGGTCCTTTTCAGCATCCTGGCAACAATTTGTTCTGCCGCAAATCCGTTGATAGCATGATCCTGGGCGGAAGTGAGTGCTAGCATATTTTGAGGTTAATTGAGGGAGTTGCGGATGCAGGTCTATTTCTCCAGCCGCCGCTTTTTCACGTTTTGCTGTGGCGTAAGCTCAAAATTCTTCTCAAAAAAAATGTCCCGTACTTTTTGGAGTGCGGGACGCAGTTGAGCATTGGAATGGAATACTTTTAAGCCGATTTACTGGAGTCAGCCTGGGCCAGGTAACGTAGTTTGCCAACACTGAGCT
>CAXUIV010000561.1:0-3602 GCA_964250875.1 uncultured bacterium | reverse complement strand
GGTAATACCAGTAATCCCGGTCAATCGCTAGTAGCGGGCATTCTTCATCGGTGTGATTATAGATTCCATCCATGATGACGCGAATGCCTTTAGCGTGACATTCGTCGATGAACCGCTTTAAATCTGCCGATGAACCATAGCTGGATTGGGTAGCAAAAAAGTGTCGTACTTTATAACCCCAGTTGTAATCGCCAGGGTATTCATTGACTGGCATCAACTCAATGGCGTTAATTCCTAGTTCATAGAGGTGATCTAACTTTTCAATCGCGTCTAAATATGTTCCTCGCCGATCAGGATCGACTTCACCGCCAGTGAAATCCGCAACATGCAGTTCGTAAATAATTAATTCATAATTCTCAGGCAGGGGCTTGTCATCGTGCTGCCAGACGTAGTCATCAACAATTCTCTCACCGTCTTTGATGCGCAGTCTACCCTTGTTCTCTGGCTCATCAACGTCTGTTGCGTAAGGGTCTATAACTTCTAGCCATTGATCTGGCTCAAAGTTTGGGCTTTTGGTTTGAACACGGAATTTATATTCATAAGTACCATCCTCCAGCTTTACTCTGGTGCGGAAATATCCATCCTCACCTTTTTCCATTGGAATATCTTTCCAGTTGGAGAAATCTCCTATTAATGCAGCTCCTTTGTTGTTAGGAGCAAATAACTTGAATTCAACGAAGCCTGTCATGGAAGTCTTTGGAATAGAAATCTTTTACTGAGTACAAGCAGCATTTTGAGGGATTTGGCTCAAATGCTGCTTTCTGAAAGGAATATAACAGTTCTACTGGATTTGTGGACAGTGCTTCTGTTGACGCGCCGAGACGCAGAGAACATAGAGGAGTGGAGGAGTAAGGAGTAGTTTATACTCCCTACTCCTTTGTTTAGACGGTTGCTGCGCCTGCAACGGCTGCGGCTGGCTCAATGACAGGCTTTCTAGAACTGAGGTCAAATTGGTAGCCGTGGGGAAGAATGTGCAGCTTGACGTTGCAAAGCGCTAAGTCTTCATCTTTTAAGATGCTGTCTAGATTCGTGTATGTGATATTTGATACGTCGAGAACCGTAACAGCGCCTTCTCCAATCACTTCCAACTTGTTATTGTTTACCAGCACAGCAGTGTTCTCGTCAATACCAAATCCAAGAACAACTGGCTGCTGGGCAAGAGCTGAAAGTAAACGTCCCAGACGACCGCGCTGAGCAAAATGCTGATCGATCACTACTCCGGGCAAAAAGCCCATACCGGGTCCCATTTTGACAGTTTCCACTCGCGGATTTGTCTCACCTTCGCCTTCGATGATCATCATGTCTGGCATCATAGCAGCCCCCGCACTTGTGCCTCCCACGACGATTCCCTCAGCATACTTTCGATGAATAGCCGCATCGACTTCGGTACCCTTAAGGATGCTGGTAATGCGGGCTTGATCTCCCCCCGTAAAAAATACCCCAGTTGCACGATCAATCGCCTGCAACGCATTGGATGCACTTGCATCTTCTCGCGCCACAGTGTCAACGATCCGCACGTCCTCAACTCCCAGCCGTTCAAACACTCGGATGTAGTTCTCCCCGACTTCCCTAGGCAGTTCTGTCGCTACTGTCATCACAGCGATTCGGGCTTTGAGACCTCCAGCACGGCGGACAAACTCTCGCAGGATTGTGCAATCCCCTTCCTTGTCTTCTGCCCCACCAATAATGACCAACTGCCCACGGGCCTCACTCGACTCCATATCGCCTCCAATTTTCAAGTATTTTCTATGAAACATGAAAATCTAGTCCGCCAAAACATCCATTTGGTAGAAATAGATACAAATATAAGAACCAACGTGCCTGTCAAGCAGTTGAAGAGATTCTTGCCGTTATGGGTGTTCTAAAAGGCGATCGCTGCAATTCTCCACAATCTGCAAGATCCGTTCTGCTGCATGACCGTCCCCAAACGGATTGATTGCTGTTGCCATCGCCGCGTAGACCGCTGGATTGGTTAGCAACTCCTCTGCTGCTGCCACAATTCGCGCTGAGTCAGTTCCCACTAATTTAGCTGTGCCTGCCGTCACAGCTTCTATTCGTTCTGTCGCTTCTCGTAACACCAGAACTGGTTTTCCCAAGCTCGGTGCTTCCTCTTGCAGCCCACCAGAGTCAGTCAATACGAGGTAACAACGCTGAATCGCCCCTACTAGCTCAGCGTAATCTAGAGGTTCTGTTAAGAACGCCCTAGGATGCTCGCCTAAAAGCTCTTGTAGCGGTTGTCGCACTGTAGGATTTCGGTGTAGTGGTAGCAGGAGTGCTGTATCCGGGAACTTCTCTAATATTTGCAGAAATCCTTGAGCGATCGAGTAGAGCGGTTCTCCCCAGTTCTCCCGGCGGTGGACTGTTGCTAGTAGTGTGCGATAATTTCCCCACTCCAACCCCTTGACGTGGCAGGCAGGCTGACGTTTAGCTACCGACAGCAGAGCATCAATGACTGTGTTGCCAGTGTGGTGAATTTCACCAACCACTCCAGAACGTCGCAGATTCTCCACTGCAAGGGTTGTAGGCGCAAAGTGCAGTTGAGTGAGCTGAGAGATGATCCGCCGATTGGCTTCCTCCGGATAGGGATTGAACAAATCATCAGTTCGTAATCCTGCTTCCACGTGACCCACCGGAATTTTCTGGTAAAACGCTGCTAAAGCTGCGGCGAAAGCTGTGGTGGTATCTCCTTGCACTAATACTAAATCTGACCGCTGCTGGTGAAATAACTCTTCTAACCCCTTTAAAGTGCGAAGAGTAATATCACTCAGGGATTGCTTGGGCTGCATGATCTCCAGATTCCAATCTGCATTCAGGTCAAATAGCTGCATCACTTGCTCGACCATTTCCCGGTGCTGACCAGTCAAAATCACTCGCACTTTCAGGGTGGGCGTCACCGAGGCGGAGGATGCGTTAGCTCCTCGGTCGGAGGCTTGCTGAAACACCTGAATCACCGGAGCTAATTTAATCGCCTCTGGACGAGTGCCTATAACAATGTCAACTCGCAAGGGTTGCTTCTTCATGCAGATTGAGTCGCAGCTCATCAGATAACGGTTACAGGATAACGGTCACATTCCACCTCATCCTACCGTTATGGAGAAAAGAGTTAAATTTTGCAGAGCCGTTACATGTAATGTCTTTACATTAATCACGACTTCCCAGTCCTAAACATAAAAAACCCGGCTGCAACCGGGTAGGCAATCTAGACTTTAGAAAATTCCTGCGCTAAGCGAGATGTCTTGTAGTCAACACTCTCTATTACTTCAGATCGCATGTCAAAGGGCAAGCAGCGTAGACGGAAGTATGCAGGGGATCTGCCTCACCGTGCAGCCAATTTAACCAGCTGACCTCGTTTGGGTGAACGCCCCTAAATGTCAGCACAGCAGCACCGACGACCACCGCCAATACATTAAATCCAATTAAACTGCCTGCTACCAGCAAAACAGCACTAACTGGCATAATGTGTTCCAACACAATTGCCAAAAGTGAACCAACCGTGGCCATGAGAGCAATGATTGGAAAGCCTACAACCAATAGGCAAACTCCCAACGTGAAAGTCCAAATCAAAAAGCTTTTGATTATGAACAAAGAACGATTCTTCCCAA
>CAXUIV010000560.1:0-3603 GCA_964250875.1 uncultured bacterium | reverse complement strand
TGACTGCCTTGGTCTTTGCCAGCTGATTCTGCCCAAATCTGACCACCCCAGCCATTGACAATTTGACGGCAAATCGCTAGTCCTAGCCCAGTACCGCCTGTGGTGCGTCGGAGTGCCCCTTCTTCTTGGTAGAACCGATCAAAAACTATTTCTAGTCTGTTGGGTTCAATGCCACGCCCCGTGTCTGCTACAGTGACTTCTAACATAGAAGTCCCGTTACAAGCAGCCTCGATTGTAATCTGCTCCTGGGCTGGTGTGAATTTGCAAGCGTTCTCCAGTAATTTGGATATTACCTCGACAAGCCAGTCTCCATCAGCCCAAACCAAGGGCAGCGACGGCACTTGAGTCGAGATCTGAGGTAAGTCTTCTGTTGCTGAACGGGTACGAATCCGGCTTAAAGCGAGATCGACGCACTCTTCTATCGGTAGAGCTTCTGGGTGCCACTCTACCCGACCACTTTCTAGAGAAGAAAGAGTCAGAAAATCCTGCACTAGCTTTCGCATTCGTTCAGAATCAGTCAAGGCTGTGCTCAGCATCACTTGACGTAACTCTGGCGGCATGTCCGGTTCGGTAGCTAAACTCTCCAAGCAGACTTGAATTGTAGAAAGGGGAGTGCGAAGCTCGTGACCAGTGATGGCAATTAGGTTGCTGCGAGTGCGGTCAAGGGCCTCTAACTGCTGATTGAGGTCTTCCAGGTTGACATAAGCCTCTGCTTGAATGAGGGCAGCTCCCACTTGGGTTGCGATCGCCTCTACCAGTGCCAGTTCGTCTGCTTCCCATTGATAGGGAGTGGATGCGCAGTGGTGCAGCTCTACAACGCCCAGTAACTGCCCCTGGTAAAGTACCGGCACCATCAGCCAGGAACGAATTGCAAACTGAGAGACAATCTCCTGAAGCGCTGGTGTAGCTCTAATCCGGGGGTCAATCTGAGTATCGGCAACGTAAACTCCTTCATCCTGTTGTTTCAATTCCTGGAACAGCGGATTATCTTGCAGTGGCCAGATCTGCTCCAACAGAGATGACACACCCGGACCTAAAAACTCGTGGTTAATCGTAGCAATCGCATCACCTGCTTGAGCCCGGTAGACCAGACAGCGGCAAGCCGAGAGCGCCTGTCCCAGTTCTTTTACTGCTACTTTTAGGATTTCCTGAGGATGTAATGGCTGACCTGTATGACTGCCTCGGCGGATAGCAGTAGTAATTGAGTTTACCAAGCGCTCTTTACGTTCTTGGGCAGCAATGGAGCGGTAGGTCTTGAGTAATTTGTACTGACCAGCTTGGAGGTAAGTTACCAAACGCTGGACAAACGGATCAGGGTTAATGCGACTATATTCTGGCTGGTTCGCAGCGTCGAAGCGCTGCCGCTCACGATTACGGTTAACTTCCAGGCTTTCGTTCTTTTGGGATTTTCTCACATTGCGACGCGAAGGCGCGATCGCTTCTTTGTCAGAACAGGCTGACAACCAAAGGTAACTATACGTCTGTTCAACTTTGCTGGCTAGCTCTGGTCTGTAGACCAGAATCCGCTCTAGCAGTAATTCAGCCGCTTTATAGCTGACGTCGCGGTCCGAAGTCCAAATGCCTTCGAACCGTCGCGCTGGGTCCATATCAAAGCTTGTGGGTAACTCTGATAATTGCCGTCCTTCAATCGGAGATGACACTGGGCATTCTCGGCATACCAAGCAGGTGGCGTAGTGCTGGCCAATCACGACCAAATGCCATTCTTGACTCAATAAATCGTGGGGAGCAAACGCTATTGTCTCATAACAATCCGAAGCATTCGTGAAATCTGTCTCCGGTGCAGCCAATACGTATACCTGATTCGACCGTCGGGCAATCCGCCGGTACCGATGCGCCTCCTGGCGGTAGTAACGCTCTTGTTGAAAGCTAGCAATGAGTACAGGCTGGTCGGAATTAGAAGCCAGCACCTGATCTTCCATCGCATGAGACAGTGCCGTTAAAGAGGCTTTGAAATAGATTTGAGGCCGCAGTTGGGGTAGGGCCTGTAGAAGATCGCTCAGCACAGAGGTCGAAATCCTCAAAATTTCAGCCAATAATCATTAATTCATTAACCTGGCTCAACGGGTTAAGGGGGCTATTAGCTAAATATACCCTTTTAGGCATGACTATGACTGTGCTGATGCAGTTGTTTACTCAGCAAGGGGTGAGAGTTATTATGATGTCCAGCTTCAGGTCGAAAGACTGGATCAGGGAGCTGAACCCGCAAGTCAAAATAGAGTGCTAGGGTATAAAATAAAACGTAGACGTGCGTGGTGAAGGACCGCTTTCTAAGCGCTAGAAGCATCTTAGCTCTGGCTTCTCTGGCCGAGTGGGGCAGTCGCTAAGGACTGATTGTAGATAACTGTGTATACCGTTGTGAGGGATTCTAAAGAGTATTAGTCTCCAAACCGAAACAAACTAGGCTAATATCTGAAAATTTACCTCTTCCACAAGAAAGATGAGAATTGCCCAGGTTGCCCCTTTATGGGAGCGAGTTCCCCCCTTTCGCTACGGCGGTATTGAGCTGATTGTCAGTTTACTGAGTGATGAATTAGTCCGACGCGGTCACGAAGTGACTCTATTCGCCTCTGGTGACTCAATCACATTAGGAAATCTAAAGTCAGTACATGATCAAGCTCTAAGACTTGACCCTAGTATTAAAGAGCCAGGACTGTACGAGCAAATGATGCTATCTGATGTTTACAGGAGTGCGCATTACTTCGATATTATCCACTCTCACGTTGGCTGTGCCGCCCTGCCTTACTGCGGTTTCGTCAAAACACCAACAGTACACACAATGCACGGTATCTTTACACCTGATAATGAGAAGATGTTCCGGCAATTTGCTTGGCAACCGTATATCAGCATTAGTGAGGCTCAACGAGAACCCCGGTTGGGCTTAAACTACATCCACACGGTTTACAACGGCATTGACACCAACATCTATCCTTTCCAACCCACGCCGACTCAGCCAGCTTACCTAGCTTTTGTGGGACGGCTGTCCCCAGAGAAAGGGCCAGCGCAGGCAATCAAAATCGCTCGTGCTACTGGCTATCCATTAAAGATGGCTGGCAAAATTGACGCTGTAGATCGGGATTTCTACCGGGAACAGATAGAACCCCTTATTGATGGGGAACAGATTCAGTATTTGGGTGAAGTTTCCCACGAACAAAAAGTCCAGCTACTGAGTGAAGCCACCGTAACTCTGTTTCCAGTTACTTGGCGAGAGCCTTTTGGCTTGGTGATGATTGAATCAATGGCCACAGGTACACCCGTAATAGGGATGGCGCTTGGGTCGGTGCCAGAAGTCATTGCCCACGGTAAAACGGGCTTTGTCTGCCGCTCTTTAGAAAAAATGATTGAGTCCATTCCGGCAGCAATCAAACTAGACCGCCAGACTTGTCGGGACTATGTTTTAAGCCGCTTCAGTGTACAAAGTATGACAGATGAGTACGAAAAGGCTTACCGAGTAGCACTAACCTCGCCTCAACGGTAAAACTTAGTTCTAAATCTGTCAGGGCGGGTAAAAGACACAAGTACCTCAGTGAACCCGCCCGACGGCATCATGTGTGAGATTGAGTAGTCTTCTTATGACTTGATACC
>CAXUIV010000559.1:0-3604 GCA_964250875.1 uncultured bacterium | reverse complement strand
CTATGGTTCCATGACCGATATCTGGCCCTGCAGCAAAGAAACTAGCGCTCATGTTGAGTATTGTGGGGTCGTAGCCATGCGCTCCGTAGAAGCTGGACACTGAAAGCACCGGAGTTGTGGAGGGCGCATCTCCTAAACGTACAACTGCCGGACTTTGAATGCCGTCAAAGTTGTAGCCTTCTATCATCGTCGCGAAGACATCGCCAGAATCTTGAGCAATGACATCGTCAGTGCCTAGACCAAATGTGGGGTCATTTATGTCTGAAGGTAGGGGACGGGCACGAACTTGGTCAAAGATGGGCACATTAGCAGCACCGAGAGTATAGTTCGGATTTGTCTCCGCTAAGTCTCGAAGAGCTTGAACAATCTGCTGTTGCAGAGTGATATACTCCTGCCGAGTTACCTGAGTTCCTGTGCCGCTTGGTTCGCGTCCCGCCAAATTGATATAAATGTCGGCAGCAGGGCCAGAGGTGACAGCTCGAACTTCAGTGGGATCGAAGCCCTTGTTCTTTAGATAGGTGTTGAGATCGACTGAAGTATGAAATGTTCCAAAACCGTGGTCGGAAACCACAATGATGTTGCTGTTAGGTGTTCCACTACTGTCAGTGCCGACAGCGTTGATGATCCGCTGAACAGCATTATCAGCAGCCCGGTAGGCGGTTTGCACGTACTTTTGGTAGCGAGTGATTTTTGCTGGATCTTGTCCTGCACCAATTGTGTTCGGGTTGCGGGGGTTGGTAGCCTGACGCTTGTCAGTCAGGAGAAACTGGTGTTCCGAACCATCCGGCTCCTCAAAGTAGACCATGATTAAGTCTGCATTAGGGTTTTGGCTGATGGCTCGTAAGGCAATCCGGGTTTGGTAATCGACAAAGTTGTAAACTTGGTCCTCGTATATACTTTCTACTTCCGCATCTGAGAAGCTGCTGAAGCTAGGAACAGTAATTAACCGCTCAACAAAGTAATAGTCTGACTGCGGCTGCCAGAAGCCGACGTTGTTGTTGATGTCATCTACACTCGCTAATACTGGCGTATTGCGAGGAATGTAAGTCAGATTGGAGCGGGCGATATGGACTGTAGAAAGATCGGGAGCAAGGGTGGTGATGTAGAATCTGCAACCGACTTTATTGGGAGTGCCTTCAAAGAAGAACGGCTGGGAGCCATGGCCTACAGTGACATAAGCAGGGCCAGTTGAAGGTAGTTTGAAAGGACCGGATTGAATACCCTGATTGGCATCAAAAAAGACGAGCGTGTCGTAGTTAATATTGCGATCATTGGTAGTGTCGAGGGCTGCCGCCTGCATGTTGTAGGGACCTCCGCCTCCGGTGATGCCAGATACGGTTTCTAGCGTGGCGACCTTGACTTCGCCGTAAAACTGTTTTCCAGCAGCACGCAGCTGGTTAACGAGTGTATTGGAAGCAATCGTGAAATCCGAAGCAGCCGGAGCGAAGACCGTTTCAAAGACACCAGCAGTCGTGCCAAAGGGTACTGTATAACTCACTGTCCGCTCTGCTGCTGGCTGAATGATTGGGCTATTGGTCAGACCGGGCACCGTTACATCAAGACCATCTCCTCCTGGAAAGGTAGCAGTAACGACTTTCTTGCCGTTTCTCTGTAACTCAATCCAAATTGGCTCAGCAGTAAGGCGATCGCTCGGAGCAGGTACACCATTGTTGAGCGAATAGCCACCAATGGGAGCATTGAAGCCGCTGACAGTTTTGCCCAAGGGGCTAGCCAACAACTCGAAAGAGTTGGCGACAACATCGGTACTGGAGGAATTAGAACCACTGGCAATTAAAGTATGGCAGGCGGCAGTGAGAGATGGATTGCAGGTAATGTTCTGCTTGGCGACAATCCCATGACTCTTCAGCAGACCCAGACCCTGGTTTGGGCTGAGAACGCCGCTCGCTAGGTATTTATTAACCATATCTGGTTGCCCGCCATCGAGGGAGATCAAAATCACCTTCGGTCGCCCTGTGGTTGGCGCTAACTGAGCCGTCACCGAGTGTACGGTTATTGTTAACAGAAAAACTGCTAGGACAAGAATAGAGAAACGCTTGATGAAGCTACGACTCCAAAAGCGCATCTGCTGGAGCGCTCTCATTAGCCGTTGAGGCGTAACGGCGGCAGATGAGATGTTTAGGCCACTACCCAGTTCATTGTTCATGGAAGGCACCGTATTTATACCGAAGCATGCTAGCTTCGATAACATTACAGGTGGAACTTTAACAAAAGGCTATGAGAGTCTTAAGGCAACCAATCTTCATCAAAAATTTAAAATACATCAGCACTTCTTTTTGTGCGAACGATTCTCATTGTGCTAGCTCAAGATGAAATGCCTGCACTTGAATGAATATTCAATACCGACTTTTTGCGTCTCTACGTCAGCTAACTCAATTCCACTCTAACCATTGAATGAGAATTGATCGTGACTAAGGTCATGACAACGTTAGGGATTCCGTCCACTGCAATAGTGACTTTCTCCTCATGTGGCTATTCTTTGCAATTTCATATACTGCAAGTGCCTTGATAGAAATTACTGGAAGAAGTTTCAGCTAGTCGCTCTCAACCTTCGTTACCTATTTATCACTACCAATTAATCTACCAACTGGATTACTATGAAGCGCCTTCTCACCCATCTGCCTATCCTCCTCGGAGTTACTGCTGCCCTACTTTCAGTCTGCGGTCTCAGTTTGAGTCAAACTAGACCAGTTTGGCAAGCTGCCTCACAAACTTCAATCTCGCAAGCTTCGATCTCTCAAATACCAACGTTTACGAGGCAAACGCCTCCAACCGATGTATCAGGCGAATTCTCTAATCAAGGACAACGTCGCACATATTACCTGCACACACCGCCATCCTCCACCGCAACTCAGCCACTGCCATTAGTGGTCGCGCTACATGGTTCGGGTATGCAGGGTAAAGATATGGCAGAGAAGACTGCACTGAGCAAACTGGCAGATCAAGCAGGTTTTATTGTAGTGTATCCCGATGGGCTAAAGCAGAAGTGGAATGTTTCAGGTAGGGGTCCAGAAGACAACGTCCAGTTTGTCCACGCTTTAATCGACCACATGCAGCAGCTTCGCTCGATCGACGCCCAGCGCATTTATGTCGTAGGTCTCTCGAATGGCGGCATTCTGGCTCAAAAACTGGCATGTGAGGCACCGGATCAGATTGCGGCGATCGCCACTGTTGCCGCATCACTACCCGTACAGTTTTCGTCTCACTGTCAGACACAGAAGCCAGTATCTCTGCTGATGATCAATGGGACAGCAGATTCTGTTGTTCCGTGGCAGGGTGGTGCCGCCCCCAAGGTCAAAGTAGGACGAAACCTTTCCATTCCACCGATCCCAGACGTGGTCAATTTCTGGCAGCAGCACAACGCTTGTCCAGCTTCAGGTAGAGTTGAACAGCCTTCTAATCTAGTCGAGGTGACAGATTATTTATCCTGTCAAGCACAGTCAGAAGTTATGTTGGTCGCGCTTCAAGGTGCAGGACATGTCTGGGCAGGGGGAGGTTATGGACAGTCTGCATATGGAGATACGACGCAAAGAGTGTGGCAATTTCTTCAACGTCATTCTCTAAACTAGTGGCTACTTGTGAGCTT
>CAXUIV010000558.1:0-3610 GCA_964250875.1 uncultured bacterium | reverse complement strand
CTAATGGGTTGCGGTTAGCTGAGGAGTTACTGCGGGGCTAGTAGTGACAGACCAGATGTTGATTGCGCCAGCGTCTGGTTCGCGAATGGTGGCGGTGGGGTTGAAGTTGGGTAGGTTTATGAGGCAGCGGTATTCGGAGGCGATCGCAATCATGTCTGGCGACTCGTAGACTACTGCTGGTTTGGCGGCAAACTTATCACGCACCAAGGCAATTTTGTCTGGAGTGGCGATCAAGAAGGTGTAGGTACCGTCGAAGTCGGATACAAGGCTGTGCAGGGCTGACTCTAGAGTTTTTCCTTGCAACAACTGGTGGTGAATGTAGTGAGCGATCGCTTCGGAATCGTTCTGGGTCTCGAATACTACGCCTTTTCGCTCTAGAGCGAAGCGTAATTTATGGTAGTTAGATATTTGACCGTTGTGAACGATACACAGGTCTGGCGCTGAGCAAAATGGATGAGAGTGATAGGTGTCTACCACTGACTCTGTTGCCATGCGAGTATGCCCAATGCCGTGACTACCGGCAAATCTGTTCAGATTATATTTCTGGAACAAGTTTTCGGCAGCCCCAACCTCTTTGTATATTTCTAGCTGCTGCCCCACGCTCATCAAATGAACTTGAGGAAAGGCAACCAAATTCGCCTTGAGTTTCTCTATGTTGACAATTTGGTCATCTTTTGCTTGCAACGTAATCCGCTGTCCTGCGCCAACAGGCTCAGAGCTGACAACGTGAGCTATGTGTTCTAGACACTGCCGCACAGCTTGCCAAGGCACCTCTTTCTCAGCTAGCAAAAGCACTTTCATTTGTTGCATTGCAGCTGGATTCCCATAAAGGCCCACGCCGCAAGAATCTGGTCCCCTGCTCTCTAGTGGCTGAATTAGCCTCAGCAGATCCAGGCCCAAGTTTTTGTGTAGGTCAGGTTGGCGATAAATAATTCCCGCAATACCGCACAAAGTCGCTTCTCCCAAAGTTCTGTTAATTCAAGTCTGGCAGGTCTGCTATGTCAGGTCTGTTCACTACAGATCTAATATCACACCTACATACAGAATATAGCTTGTTATAACAAGAGATTTATTGAGAAACTGTATTTTTAACTACTGTTTCCTCCCTCTCTAACTTTTCGTCAGCACCACCGAATAGCACAACCGATCGCCACGAGAAAGAGTCTCGCCACAAATCACGGGTTGATCTCCAGTTGTGTAGGCGACGTAACGGTTGACGAGTAACGGTGCGCCAAGGGGAATATCCAAAGCTGCACTGACTTCATGAGTGGCGTGGGTACACTCCAAAATGCTCTCTACTCGTTCAATTGAAACGCCATTACTGTCAAGGGTTGGGTAGATCAGGCTGGACTGTAGCTGGGCGGCAAACTTCTTCCCCAAATCGAATGGAATATAGGTAATGTCTAAAGCGACAGGAATTTGCTCGGTCAGGATGATCTTCTTCTGACAATAGATCTGGAGGGTGTCGCTCGGCAGGTGCAATTTTTGACAGACTGCGGCAGGAGGAGTGAGAATCTCAAAGCAGAGGCTGTGAATGCTAGCGGTGACGCCCTGACGAGCCATATCCTCATCAAAGAAAATGAGGGGATTAGATAGGGAGCGAGTCGCTTTCTTTCTGTCTTTGACAAAGACGCCTTTACCGCGATGGGAGACGACTAAGCCTTGATTTGCCAGGTTAGCGATCGCCCGACGGATAGTGATGCGACTGACGTTGAACTGTAGCATTAGCTGATGCTCACTGGGCAACTGCTCTCCCGGTGAGTACTCGCCGCTAAAAATCTTTTTACTTAACTTTTCGGAGATTGCGGTATGCAGTGGGGTTTTAGTCTGAGCCAATCGCGGTGTCATGTGGAAGTGTAATTCAATACATAACTCAATTCAGATTCTCCAACAACACCAGTTATAAAATCTAACCGACAGTAGGTATATGTTTGTATATATAACTACAGTTGAACTTAACATTCAATCCCTTCTTCGGGCAGGTTTTAGTAGAAACAGCAACAGCTAATCTACATTATTAGATCCACGGGCAAGCCTGTGTGACTCCAAAAGCCATTTTGGTTTTAGCCTGGGGAGTTCTATGCGGCAAGGATCGAAGTCGATTCTCATACGCCTTCGATCCACCGTTTAGTAACTTCCCGGTTTTATTCGTGCTGTGGCAACTGTTGATATGGCGGATAATTTTACTGAATCTGAGACTGGCTGGTGAATGCTGTTTGATGCGATCGCAATTGCTACTGTAACGAAGAGAGAGGTTAAGAATCTCTCTAATGCATGGTTAGAGGAGTGGTTCATCTTTTTCGTCACGCCCTGAGAAGCCTACTCGCTATGTTACGGGTTGACCAGTAGTGACAGCGACCGAGAAAGTTCGCAACAGCAAATGATGTAACGCAAGCCAGCTAAGTAGTTTTACTGCCTCTTTCACACGACCATCAACCCACTCTATCTCTACTCCCAACAACACTCAACTTGTTATAATAAGTACTTTGAAACTTTCAGGCATTGGACAGTAGCTCATGAGCGAGACAGCAGATGTCGTTGTGGTGGGTGGAGGCTGCATTGGGGCCTCAATTGCTTTGCATCTAGCAGAAAAAGTGGATCGAGTCGTTCTGTTGGAAAAAAAACAGTTGGCGAATGGTGCGTCTGGCAAGGGAATTGGAATTATTCGTACTCACTACACCCATCCAGTGTTAGCAGAGTTAGCCCACCAGTCGAAACAGCGATTTCACGAGTTTCAAGAGCGGTATGGCGGCTACGATAGCGGGTTTAATCCCTGCGGCTACTATGTGCTGGTTGGGAAATCAGACGTAGAGACATTAAAGCGCATCGTTCAAATGCAGCAATCAATGCAGATTAAAGTTGAGTTGGTGGACCTGCAACAAGTCCAGGCTGACTGCCCTCAACTTAATCTTAGTGATGTTGCAGCTGCTGCTTATGAATCAGACTCTGGCTACGGCAGTCCACCCCAAACCACGCTAGCCTTGGCCCAACGAGCTACAGATTTAGGTGTAGAAGTCCGGACTCAAAGTCCTGTTGAGGAAATTCAGTTAGATGCTGAGGGTAGGGTAGAGGGTGTCGTGACATCTGCTGGTAAAATTGCCACTCGCCTTGTGGTTGATTGTGTTGGTCCTTGGGCGAGAAAATTCACAGAACATTTGGGGTTAGAGTTTCCTGTTACTCCCGTTGTTGAACATGTCGTAGTGGTTGAGCGACCAGTTGAATTTACTCAACATCCTGTTGTTTCTGATTTGGTCAACCTCTGCTATTCTCGGTCTGATGTCGGTCAACCCTATACGCGCATCGGCAACTCTGACCCGAAGTATCATTCCCAATTCACGTTGCAGGACGCGGATGATTTTCAGGGGCAACTTTTTCCTCACATCGCTGACGAACTACATCAGAAGTTAATTCATCGCTTTCCTACCCTAGAAGCAGGGCGAGTTGTAGAGAGATATGCCGGAATCTGGGGAATCACACCAGACTATCAACCAATTATTGACCGTCTTGCTCATGTGCCGGGATTGTACTGTGCTGTCGGCTTTAGTGGTCATGGGTACAAGTTAAGTCCGATTGTGGGAGAGTTGATGAGTCAGTTTATCCTGGGGGAAAC
>CAXUIV010000557.1:0-3620 GCA_964250875.1 uncultured bacterium | reverse complement strand
GCAAAGCAATTGTCAAAATTAAACCTAGTAAGAACCACTGTTGTTATAGCGGGAATCTCCAGAGGAAATGTGGAAACCGAACAAATCGTGCTACCATCACACCCTCTCTCGATTGCCCTTGTAATGCCAAAATAGTAAATGGGGTCGTTGGCATTGCTCTCAAATATTTAAAAGGGCGAGGCAACACTCCTAATAAGTTTTACAAGGGTCGTGTCGTGGAAGACTCAGAATCAGCAAAACCAAAAAGTACAAAATGGCAACCTGGTAGCGCCCACGCGCAGTTTGGCGTCAACCATCATTACCGATGGGGATGCCAGCAATGACCTGAAACATCTCTCTTTCCTGATTGGAGGCACCGGCAAAACCTGAACGGCAACCTAACACAGTAATCAAAGGATGGAGATGTCGCAAACCAGGCAACCATCCGCTAAAACTGTAAATTAAAGGGGAAGAGTGGATGAACAACGGCAAAGTTAGAATCTACGAATTATCAAAGGAACTGAATTTGGATAACAAAGAGCTATTAGCAATTTGCGACCAGCTCGATATTGCGGTCAAAAGCCATAGCAGTACGATTACAGAATCTGAGGCAGAACGCATCCGTTCACAAGCGGAAAAGTTGGCGGCAACGAATGTGGGGCCGGAAAACGATAATGGGGCAATCAGCCATAAACCAAATTCACCACAATCTGGCGGACGGGATCGACCTGCTGCACCTAATAAGCAACAAATATTGGAGATTCGTAAACCCAAAATATTGAGAAATACTAACTCCAACGCCCCAGAGGCGTCAAATGCTACCAATAATAGCCAACTTGCAAATTCTGAGGTCTCTCCTCTTTCACCTCCCCGACCCTTCGCTACACCAGTCTCACCCATGAAGCCGACGGCACCAATTCGACCAGTACCCCGGAATCAATCTGAGACCCCAATTGATCCTGTTGTCACAGACATTGCCGAGCAAGCGCCTAATCATAACCAGCCAGCAACCGAAATAGCAGTAGAAAAACCCGAAAAAGTAGCTGCACCCAACAAAACAAAACCAGAAAAACCTCAAAAACCGCAACTGGTTGCTCCACCCCCAAGACCTCTTGCTGAACAGGATGATCCAGATCCCCAACCGAGTACTAGCGGAAAACCGATCCTGAAACGCGATCGCGAGCTAGTTCAAGTTAAAGCAAAGGTCAATGCGCCAACGATTGTGGAGACACCACAAGCTCCACCACAAAAACCAGCGCGTTCCACCGCACCGCCGCCAGTAAAACCGTCGGAGCAGAGAGTCAATAGACCATCTGCACCAGGACAAGGGGTAGATCTGCCACGACCAAGACCAGCACGTCCAGACGCACTGACCGTAGGGGCGGGATCATCAGTCAGTAGTCCAGTCAAACAGATTCCAGGACAACTAGGAAAAACCGAGGCACTGGATGATGATGATGACGTAGTACCAACCGAAATCCTCGAACTCAAGCGCCCAACACCACCTCGTCCAGCTAAAGGCGGGAAAAAGTGGGTCGAAGAGGAAATCATTGACGAATCTAAAGAAGCTGCCAAGGCTGGTAAGGGCGTCACCAAAGGTAAACGAGTCAAGCCAATACTTGATGAGGATTTACTAGAAGAAGACGATCTCCTGGATGAAGATGGACTGGAAATACCAGCCGCAGTCCAGGTAAGCCTTTCGATCGCTCGTCCCCCCAAACAAAAGGCCGCCACCCGGGCGCCACAGCCTGTCGGTGCCACGGCTGCTGTACTTGTTGGCAGAGGTAAAAAGCCTGCTAGCTCTCGTGAACAAAATCGTCGCAGAGAACCGGAGCCTAAGCAAGAGCGTCCAGAAAAAATCGTGGTCATAGGTCCGATGACAGTGCAAGAACTGGCTGAGGCATTGGCGATCGCTGATACAGAAATTGTGAAAATCCTGTTCATGAAAGGCATGGCAGTGAGTATCACTCAAAATCTGGATGTTCCCACAATTACGGTAATCGCAACCGATCTAGGAGTAGAAGTCGAAACAGCAGAACCAGAAGCCGAAGCCCGCAAAGTCACAGAAATGATTGACGTGGAAGACCTAGAACATCTCCACAGACGTCCGCCAGTAGTGACGATTATGGGTCACGTAGACCATGGTAAAACAACCCTGCTTGACTCGATTCGCAAAACCAAAGTGGCGGCAGGCGAAGCTGGTGGTATTACCCAGCATATTGGTGCCTACCACGTAAATGTGGAACACGATGGGAAACTCCAACCAGTGGTATTTCTGGATACTCCCGGTCACGAAGCCTTTACAGCTATGCGGGCAAGAGGAGCGCGGGTGACAGACATTGCCGTTTTGGTAGTGGCTGCTGATGATGGTGTACGTCCTCAAACAATTGAAGCGATTAGCCATGCTCAAGCAGCAGGAGTGCCAATTGTGGTGGCAATCAATAAAATTGACAAAGAAGGGGCACAGCCAGACCGCGTGAAGCAAGAGTTGACCCAGTACGGTCTGACATCAGAAGAATGGGGTGGCGAAACGATCATGGTTCCTGTGAGCGCGATCAAGGGTGAAAACCTCGATACGCTCTTAGAGATGATTCTCTTGGTAGCAGAGGTAGAAGAACTCGAAGCCAACCCAGATCGCTCAGCAAAAGGAACGGTGATTGAAGCACATCTGGATAAGGCAAAGGGAGCAGTTGCTACCCTGCTGATTCA
Organism: uncultured bacterium; assembly: GCA_964250875.1. Classification (GTDB taxonomy): domain Bacteria; phylum Cyanobacteriota; class Cyanobacteriia; order Cyanobacteriales; family Chroococcidiopsidaceae; genus CAXUIV01. The sequence continues at coordinate 932 of CAXUIV010000557.1, read as the reverse complement.
GAATGGAACTCTACACGTCGGCGATATGTTGGTAGCAGGCTCCGCCTTTGGTAAAGTTCGGGCAATGGTGGATGACAGAGGCAGAAGAGTAGAAGCTGCTACTCCCTCGTTTGCAGTTGAAGTACTGGGCTTAAGTGATGTACCAGCAGCAGGCGATGATTTTGAAGCCTTTGAAAATGAAAAACAAGCACGAGCACTCGCTGGCGAGCGCGCCGACAAACAGCGCCAATCCCGATTGATGCAGGGACGTGTCACCCTCACAACCCTCTCAGCGCAAGCCCAAGAAGGCGAGTTGAAAGAACTCAACTTGATCTTGAAGGCAGACGTGCAAGGTTCTGTGGAAGCGATTGTGGGATTACTCAAACAAATCCCGCAAAACGAAGTCCAAATCCGCATGTTGTTGACTGCTGCTGGGGAAATTACCGAGACAGATATCGACTTAGCTGCAGCCAGTGGCGCTGTCATCATTGGTTTCAATACCACCTACGCCAGTGGAGCAAGACAAGCTGCAGAGGAGGCAGGTGTCGATGTCCGGGAGTACAACATCATCTACAAACTCAAAGAAGATATCCAAGACGCCTTGGAAGGTCTTCTGGAGCCAGAGTTGGTGGAAGAACCTTTGGGACAAGCCGAAGTGCGTGCCGTTTTCCCCGTGGGTCGTGGAGCTGTTGCCGGTTGTTACGTTCAGTCTGGCAAGCTGGTGCGCAACTGCAAAGTGCGGGTGCGTCGCAACAGTAAAGTGATTTATGAAGGTGTCCTAGATTCCCTCAAGCGCATGAAAGAAGATTCACGCGAAGTCAACACCGGATTTGAATGCGGTATCGGCGTTGATAAATTCAATGACTGGGCAGAAAATGACATCATCGAAGCCTTCCAGTTGGTTACCAAGCGTCGCACACTGACAATGACTAAGTAGTTAGTTGTTAGTTGTT
>CAXUIV010000556.1:0-3625 GCA_964250875.1 uncultured bacterium | reverse complement strand
TCAAAGAGCGAATTGTTTACCTCGGTATGCCACTGGTGCCAGCTGTCACCGAACTCATTATCGCTGAGTTACTGTATTTACAGTACGAAGATCCAGAGAAACCAATCAAGATCTACATCAACTCCACCGGCACTTCCGGCTACACTGGCGACCCGGTTGGCTTTGAAACTGAAGCCTTTGCGATCTCTGACACGATGCAGTACATCAAGCCTCCCATCCACACCATCTGTCTTGGTTCGGCGATGGGTATGGCGGCAATGTTGCTTTCAGCCGGAACAAAGGGCTATCGCGCCAGTTTGCCCAACGCCTCAATTATCCTGCATCAGCCCAAGAGCTATGCTCAAGGTCAAGCAACGGATATTCAAATCCGCGCTAAGGAAGTTTTGGCAAACAAAGCGACGATGGTTGAAATTTTGGCTCGCAACACTGGCCAGCCGGTGGAGAAAGTTGCCAAGGACATGGACCGGCTGCTCTACATAACTCCTCAGCAAGCCAAAGAGTATGGTTTGATTGACCGGGTTCTGGAAAAAGAAGACCTTGCTAATCCCCAGCTACCGGCAGGAGTTCTCTAGAGGCGACCTGCTGGGTCGTCTCTATAACTACTAACAAGATCAAGTAATCAAGAACGGAGTACATTATGCCTATAGGCGTTCCTAAAGTTCCCTACCGTATGCCAGGGGAACAGTACACACAATGGATTGACATCTACAATCGCCTTTACCGGGAACGCATTATTTTCCTGGGACGAGATATTGATGATGAGATTGCTAATCAGATCATCGCCGTGATGCTCTACCTGGACTCGGAAGATCCAGGCAAAGACATTGTGCTTTATATCAATTCCCCTGGAGGGATGGTTACGGCTGGCATGGCAATCTATGACACCATGCAGCACATCAAATCAGATGTAGCGACAATTTGTGTTGGTCTGGCAGCTTCAATGGGTTCCTTCCTGCTAGCGGCTGGCACAAAGGGGAAAAGAATCGCTTTACCTCACTCGCGAATTATGATTCACCAACCCTCTGGTGGTGCGCGCGGACAAGCGACAGATATCGAGATTGAGGCTAGGGAGATTCTGCGCATTCGGCACCAGTTAAACAACATCTATGCTGATCGCACAGGTCAACCAATAGCCAAGATTGAGAAAGACATGGACCGGGACTTCTTCATGTCTGCCCAGGAAGCAAAAGAATACGGTTTGATTGACCAGGTCATCGAGGACCGCCCGTAAGATTTTGGATTTTGCTCGCGCCAAGCTGCCAAGACGCCAAGGCAAAGTATCACCAACTCCCTTTGCGTCTTTGCGCCTTGGCGCGAGGATTTTGGATTCGCTATGCAATCTGCAATCTAAAATCTAAAATCTAATCATGAATCTTGCAGAAAGCTATCGTTTGTTAGGATTGAGGTCGGGAGCCTCCTTTGCCGAGATTAAAGCGTCTTACCGACGACTGGCGCGGCAATACCATCCCGACATAAATCCATCTGACCAAAAAGCTAAAGATAAGTTTATTGCCATAAATGAGGCATACAAGCTGCTTGCGAGTCTGGTACAGCCCGTTGAGAAGAGTGTACAGTCGGAAGAAGTTGGGCGTCAGGACAGTAGGATATGGCAGCAGACACAGACGAAGGTAACGCGGAAGGAAAAGCCCACCGGCAACGCAACTGGCAACGCACCGCCGTTGTCTGAAATTGAGCAGCAGATGAAGTGGCAGTCGTATCAGCAGTTACAGGGGTTATTGAAATACCAGCGTTTTCCTAGAGCGATCGCCCTAGTTGAAGGTTTAGCGCAACGTCTGCCTCAAGACAGAGAAGTCCGCCAGTGGCAGGCGATCGCCTATCAACGTTGGGGACGGCAGTTGGTGAATGAGAAACAGCTAGACAAGGCCAGGATTTATCTGAAAAAGGCTCTGAAAACCGACCCTCATAACCAAGCCCTTTGGGCGGAAGTAGAACGGGACTTTCGGCGACTGGAGCAAATTTATTAGTTTTTAACCTAGTATTTAATTTCTCATCTAACTATTAATCATGCAGGTAACAGTCAAGCTATTCGCGGTCTACCAAGAAGCCTGTGGCGTTCCTGAACTGGTACTGGAGTTTCCTCCAGAGACACCAGTAGCAGCAGTATGTGATCGCCTCATTGCCCAGCATCCAGAACTTACCCAGTGGCGGAACGTAACTCGGTTTGGTCTCAATCTCCAGTTCGTAGCACCGGACGCTTTGTTGCAGAACGGTGACGAAGTTGTGCTGATTCCACCCGTCAGCGGCGGTTAGGGAAGTATTGATGTAGAAACGTTGCATGTAAGTCTCTACATGTTGCGTGCAAACCATTTCGGTTATTCCACGGCTTTATTTTTGTCTGATAGGTACTAGAATTTCTAGGGTAGAAAAACTACCTTAAGACACAATTCAGGCGCATCTACTTAGGAGCATCTATGCAGGACTTTGTAAAGAAGTTTTTTGACCTTCCAGTACTCCTCTTGTTGTTATTACTTCTCTATGCCTTTGCTAGTAGACGGGCAGCACCTTCAGCAGCAAGTGTATCCGCCCTTCCAGCCCCTTCATCACTTCCAGCTACAAATAAATCTTGTCGAGTGACAGCACCTAGACTAAATGTTCGCTCTAGCCCGAACGGCGAGATTATTCGCGTATTGAAGCACGACGATGCTGTTACCAACAACGGTTGGGAAGGTTCTTGGATTAAGACTGATAGCGGTTACGTACATGGTCAGTACGTGAGTTGCTAGGTGCGGAGTGCGGAGTTCGGGGTTCGGGGTTCGGAATGAAGAATAGTATTCCTGCATCCGCTATGCATTACTAGAGAGAGCTATCAACTTTTGACCCATGTAGAGACGTTAAATGTAACGTCTCTATAATGAACGACTACCAAATATCTCCCCTAGTCCAGTTATCCCAGCCATTTTAATCCCGACATTTTTTGTCGGGTATGTTTGACTCGCTGTATGGCCCGTGTTAGCATCAGCGAACATTGACGGACATCAAGGAAATGACCTATGACCCAGGCAACAGCTACTCAAACGACAGGTGCTAACTTTAAATCGCTGCGATGTAAAGAATGTGGCTCAGAGTATGAACTTAAAGCTAGCCATGTTTGCGAGTTCTGCTTTGGGCCATTGGAAGTGACCTATGACTACAGCGCCATCAGCCGCACTGTCACCCGCGAAACCATTCAGGCAGGGCCGCACTCGATTTGGCGCTATCGTCCTTTCCTACCAGTCACTACTGATACCCCGATTGACGTGGGCACTGGCATGACGCCTCTGGTCCGGTCGCATCGATTAGCACGGCGCTTGGGTCTAAAAAATCTTTATATTAAGAACGATGCCGTCAACATGCCCACCCTTAGCTTTAAAGATCGCGTGGTGTCGGTTGCCCTCACGCGAGCGCGGGAATTGGGATTCTCTACAGTCTCTTGTGCCAGCACTGGAAATTTAGCTAATTCCACAGCGGCGATCGCTGCCCACGCAGGTCTAGACTGCTGTGTTTTCATTCCAGCGGATTTGGAAGCCGGTAAAATTCTGGGTACTCTGATTTATAACCCAACACTGATGGCAGTGCGGGGCAATTACGACCAGGTCAATCGCCTCTGCTGTGAAGTCGCCAACAC
>CAXUIV010000555.1:0-3657 GCA_964250875.1 uncultured bacterium | reverse complement strand
TCGTAGTCAAATTGAAAAGAATTAAGATGGCGAATTATAGAGAATCCTAAATTGATCACTGTATCTGTAGTAAAAGTAACCATGACTAATTCTATCAATTTCCCTTTCTTTATGTCCGGTTTTTGAACAAAATAATCGCGTTTGGCAAAAAATATTTTCTCATCTTTGGGAACAATTATACCATTAACCCTATGAGTATATTTGATGGGTTTTATATATGTGTTAATGAATTCCTCTTGATTCAACTGCAATATTACTAACCTTTCGTGCTGCAACCAACTCATTCTAAAAATCATTTTAATCAGTTCAAAACCTAAGATGTAGTTAAAAACATCGTTTCGTTGTTCTACACTAACAACCAAGCGCAAGGCTGATTCTAAATACTGTTCAGGCTGACGGCGCAAATCTTGAGAAGAGTGTATAAAAAATTGCCTAATGTAGTTTCTTAATACAGGTTCAGTTAGTTCTGTGTTGACGTGAAAGATTTTGAGATATTCTTTCACTCGCTGTTGAGTATCCCTATCTTCAAGCATACGGGAGACTAAACCGTCTGCCGTGTAGTCATCTAAGAATTCTGCTTGCTTCTCGGGAGTGGCTGCACAGATGAGGTGACACAGGGATAAGACATAACGGCGTTGGCTCCACGGCAAGCCTTCTGCCCATTTTTTAGTTGCAGGAGGAAGTTTTTCAAGCATACTGCTTAGTCGAATTTGCTGCTCGGCACTGGAGGCACTTGGGCGTATTGGTGGGTGTTTTGGTTCAGCCATGACAAGGAGTGGTAAGTAGGTAGACTATTTGGCTTGAATGACCGAGCATTCCCGCACCAGAGGCTACGAGGACTGCTGACGGATACGCTGCTCAGCTATATCCACATCTATATAGTTCCCAAACTGCTAAGGTATGCAAACGAACCAAACAAACATCCGTAATTCGGCTAATGCTACATAGACGCTGGAGGAGCATGCTTTGTGCCAGTCGTCTGCGTAGGATACACGAGGTGAAAATATTGCCGCCGCTGCCGCCGCCATCTGTGTATAAAATAATATTATTTAAGGTCCCGCAAGAAGGTCCCGCAAGCTTATGGGTATTGTTCTTTGGCGACTAGCCAACCATAACTTCTGGGTGCTTAGTATCTTCTACCTATGTTTTCTAGTTACTACCGGCAAAGCCAACGGTCAGATCGTGCCAGATGCAACTTTGCCAAACAACACTGCTGTCACTTCCAACGGCAACACCAGCACTATTGTGGGAGGAACTAGAGTAGGCAACAACCTGTTCCATAGCTTTCAGCAGTTCTCCCTCCCCACAGGTACAGCAGCTTTTTTCAATAACGCTTTAGATACACAAAATATATTCAGCCGAATCACCGGGGGAAATATTTCCCATATTGATGGCTTGATCCAGGCCAACGGTACAGCCAGCTTATTTCTGATCAATCCCAGTGGCATAATCTTTGGTCCTCATGCCCAACTGAAGATCGGTGGCTCGTTTATCGGCAGTACAGCCAACAGCATAGAGTTTACTGACGGGAGTTTCAGCGCTACAAATCCGCAGGCACCACCTTTATTGAAGATCAATGTTCCTATTGGGTTGCAGTTTGGCTCAACCCCAGGAAGTATTGTCAACCAATCCCAGGCAAACAATGCGGGTCTCCAGGTCTCGCCAGGTCAAACCTTGGGGCTAGTCGGTGGAAATTTGCTCTTAAGTGGCGGACTGAAGGCTGCGCAAGGACAAATTGAGCTGGGCAGTTTGGCTAGTCCTGGGTTTGTTAGCCTCACTTCCACTGCAACCGGCTTGACTCTGGGGTATCAAAACATGCAGAAGTTGGGCAGCATCCAACTCACTGATGCAGCGGCAGTTAACGTGAGTGGTTTAGGCGGTGGTAAAATCCAAGTCCAAGGAGGGCAAGTCACCCTGAGCGGAGGTGCAAGCCTAGCCGCTGAGACCTTTGGCAATCTTGCCGGTGGTGGGATCGAAATTCAAGCTAACCAGTTCACACTGCAACCAGGCTCCTTTGTGTCCACTTCCACCTTCGGTTCTGGTGCAGGTGGAGATCTAACTGTCCACGCCGATACTGTAGAACTGACTGGAACGACTCCCTTAGAAACTGAGCGACAGCTGTTAGCTGGAACGTTCAATCCACTCAAACCCAGCAACGGCCTTTTTAGTTTAAGTGGTGGTAGCGGCGCAGCTGGAAACATCACGATTGATGCTGGTACGTTGAGCGTCCAAGACGGCGCGAACGTGATAACTACGGCGTTTGGCAGTGGTGCTGGAGGAAACATCACCCTCAAAGCTGGTTTGGCAGAACTCACCAACGGCTCCCTTATATTCACAGGAGCTAGTGGCAGTGGCAGTTCTGGCAATTTAGCAATTACCGCTCAGCAGTTGAGGGTGCTAGACGGCACTTCTCTCAGTACCACGCCTGGTGCCACTAGTACCGGACGTGGAGGCAACCTGAGTGCAGCTGCCGATTCAATAGAATTGAGGGGAACCCCAGCTGGAGCGACAGTGCCCGACGGCTTGTTCACGACAACTCTCGGCGCTGGTAATGCTGGTAACTTAACTGTCGTCGCCAATCAGCTTGTCGTTGCTGACGGAGCCCAAGTCTCAGCTGCTGCTACTGGTAGGGGACGTGGGGGCAATCTTACTGTAACTGCCGATACAGTGGAATTGAGTGGTCCATCTGCAGATGGTCGGTTTTTAGGGGGTTTGTTTACTTCTGCCGCTCTGCTAGCAGTGCCGGGGCAACAGGGCGGTGCGCCAGCCGGAAATTTGACCGTTAATACGAGGCAGCTGAGCGTGCAGAATGGTGCCCGAATCTCAACAGCAACAGGTAGCGGTGGGGCAGCGGGAAGTTTGACAGTGAACGCCTCCGACTCCGTAGAGGTGTCTGGCTTTGCCACTGGTATCGCTCCTTCTGTGCAGTCAACTTCCTTGAGTGCCACCAGCAGTGGCATCACTCCTAGCGGTATAGAAGCTAACACCTTTGGTACGGGTAAGGCAGGAGACTTGTCAATCTATACCGGACAGTTAACGGTTCAAGATGGTGGAGAAATCGGAGTTGGAAGTACAGGTTCAGGGTCAGTTGGCAATATCCATGTGACTACTAACTCTCTACTCCTCAGCCAGGGAATGATCGCTGCCAGTAGTATTCTCGGTCAGGGTGGAAATATTAGTCTGCAAGTCCGAGACGCCTCCATCTTGCGTCACAGCAGTGAAATCTCTACGAGGGCTGGTACTGCTGATACTGGCGGCGGCAATGGCGGCAACATCACCATTGATACGGGTGTGTTAGCTGTCTTGGAAAGCAGTATCAATGCCAACGCATTTTCCGGCGCTGGTGGAAATATCCGCATCACGACTGAAGGTATTTTTGTGTTTCCTGATAGTGCCGTTACAGCTAGCTCGACACTAGGAGTCAATGGGATCGTAGAAATCAATCAACTGAATGTTGATCCTAGTAGAGGGTTGGTTAAGTTGCCAGAAAATGTCCCTGACGCTAGTCATCAAATCACTGCTGGCTGTACAGCTGATCAGGGCAATCACTTTGTCGTCACTGGGCGGGGTGGTCTGCCTCCCTCTCCTGAAGAGACTTTGAATGCCACTCCTGGTTGGGTGGATTGGCGAGTATCAGGGAGAAGAGAGGGGGAGAGG
>CAXUIV010000554.1:0-3683 GCA_964250875.1 uncultured bacterium | reverse complement strand
TTCAAAGCAATGAGTTGCTTAAAAGCTTCGTTATCAAGTTCCGTCAGCCATGATTCATCGGTGCCAACGACAGCAGTAGAAAGCTTTTTCTTGTCTTCAATCATCTGATCGATTCGTTCTTCTAACGTGCCGATCGCGACGAATTTGTGGACAAAAACATTCTTCTTCTGCCCAATTCGGAAGGCGCGATCTGTCGCTTGGTCTTCTACGGCTGGGTTCCACCAGCGATCAAAGTGGAAAACGTGATTGGCTTTGGTCAGGGTAATGCCAACACCACCGGCTTTGAGGGAAAGAACAAACACCGAAGGTTCGGTGGCGGGGTCTTGAAACTCAGCAATCATGTGTTCTCGCTTTTTGCGATCGGTGCCGCCATGAATGTAGTAGGTGTTGCAGTGGAGGGTTTGCTTCAGATGTTTTTCTAGAGCATCGCAGATTTCCTTGAACTGGCTGAAAATCAGTAAGCTCTCGCCCTCAGCGATCGCCTCTTCCACCATCTCGGTGATTCGACCCAACTTATGAGAACGTTCTGGTAAGAAGTCGCTGCCGTCTTGTAAAAACTGGGCGGGATGGTTACAAATTTGCTTCAGCTTCAACAGAGTAGAGAGGATCAGTCCTTTACGCTGAATTCCCTCTGCTGACTTCAGTTGCTCGGTGATGTCTTTGACCAATGCTTCGTAGAGCGAAGCCTGTTCTCGCGTCAGGTTGCAGTACAGTTTTTGTTCAACTTTATCCGGCAAGTCGTTAATGATTGACTGGTCGGTTTTGACTCGCCGCAGAATCAGGGGTTCAACCAGCTTTTTCAGAGTCACCGACTTGAGGCGATCGTTCTCTTTTTGAATCGGAATTTCAAACGACTTACGAAACTGAGCTTCTTTGCCCAGGTATCCAGGGTTAAGAAAATTAAAAATTGACCACAGATCGAGCAAACGATTTTCTACCGGAGTCCCCGTAAGTGCGAGTCGGTGCTTCGCTGGCAGTTTGAGGATCGCCCGAGTTTGGGCAGCTTTAGGGTTTTTAATATTTTGAGCTTCATCCAGCACCAGTCGCTGCCACTTGACGCTGCTTAAGAGTTTCTCATCCTTCCGGGCTAAGGTGAATGAGGTGATCGTGACATCGTGTTGGTAGCACAAGCTCTGAAATTCGACCTCCTGCTGAAGTCGTTTGCCGCCGTGATGCACCATTGCTTTTAGGTGAGGCGCAAATTTAGCAATTTCCTTTTGCCAATTTCCCACTACAGACGTCGGCGCAATCAACAGGGTTGGCAGCACTGAGTCATTTGACTCCTTTTCATGCACGAGTTGAGCAATCACCTGCACCGACTTACCCAGTCCCATATCGTCTGCTAAACAACCATTGAGCCCCAGTCGATCGAGGTATTGCAGCCAGGAAACACCGCGTTTTTGGTAATCGCGCAGCGTTCCCTGAAGCTTATCCGTGTCTGGAATCGGTTCTAGCTGGCTTTTATCCTGCAACTTCATCAGCATGTCTGCCAGTATTTGATCGTGTTCAACTTCGACATCGGCAGATTCTGCTGCCAGTTTCATCACGTCCAACAGCGTCATTTCTGGCTGTTCTTGATGGTGGGATTGCCAGAACTCCAGCAGTTGCTGCATCTTGTCTCGGTCTAGCTCCATCCACTGACCACGAAACTGTACCAGTGATGCCTTAGCATTAACTAACTGCTCCCACTCCTGCGGTGATACAGCCTGTCCGCCGATCGATAACTCGTACTGATACTGCACCACAGAGTCAAGGCTGAAGTAGCCTTTGCCGGAGTTGGTGACAGCCCCGCGACTAGAAGTTTTAAGCCGCACCTTGGCTTTGCGGCGGCCCTCTGGCGTCCACCAAGCTGGCAGGATGACCTTATAACCGGCATCCTCCAATACCCAAGCACGCTCCTTGAGAAAGGCAAACGCTTCTTCCAAACTCAGGTATGAACCGACTGGCTGGTCCGTCTCCAATCCCTGCCAGAGTTGAGAGTAGATCCGAGCCGCATACCCTAGGTTTAGCAGCAGGTCGGTCTCAAAGTCCTGACCAAAGTGTTTCTGGAAACCTATTTTCGCTCTCTCGCCCATGTCCCAATAATCAGCTAGCGGCACTCTCAATGAGGGGTCTTGCTTGGAGGAGACGAGAAAGTCAATTCGCCAATCATCCCCTGCTGACGCTTGCAACTGAAAGCAGAGATCAAAGCCAACAGCAATTTGGGTGCGAGTGAGCTTGGTTTTCCAGGTCAGCCATTGTTTATACTCTTCTAGTGCCTGTGGGCTGGTCTGAGAATCGCCAGGATAAAGGCATCTGTATAGAAGAGAGTCAGAAACTTGAGCGTCGAATTTATTGGTTGAGGGGGTATGGGTGACAATGTTGTTAAGGAGATACTCCGAGAAGTGACGCAGTAAGCTTTCCTTAAACCAAAAATTGACTGTATCACTAGAGGTATTGAAACCGCTGGCACAAGCTAATGGCATCAATTCTTCATACCTTTGGATATTTGATTCGTACTGTTGAGAGACAATTTCCCAATTTGTATAAATTTCAAAAGAGTTCTTGGGAGATTTACGCCTACTTTTACCAGCAGGAATTTCTCGATATCTAAGCGCTGGAATGTAGTGGTCTTTCAGAATAACTTGTTTAAAAGACTGAGTGTAATAGTACCAAAATAACAAGTCTGAACCTATTTGAATTTCGGCAGCATTGTGTAAGGCTAAAAAGTGAATATCATTGATTAGTTTGATTGCGTTACTGACTTTTTGATGGTTACTATAGCTCGACCTAACAACAGTTGCAACTTCATAGCAGTCAACCTCCCAGTACTGAAAATCTTCGTAACCTTCTGGTGCCTCAGCTTCTAAGTATTTGGTTAACTCCAGAGAGGGTAAAGGCTGGTTGTTGACTGTGGGCAGAGCAAAGTATTTGGAGGAAAGACGATCGCTAACACGATTAGAGGCAGCTTCCTTGATCCCAAGCTCCTGCACTAAAAAAGCCTTTAACCCATTTTTGGTGAGATGATGGGGGTAGAGCGATCGCTCATTGTGACGACCATTAGCAACTGGAGTCTCTACCCACAGATAAAACGCGCCTGTTTGAATGAAGCTATCCTCAGCGTTGGGAATCCAGGTACCATGGAGAATATTCATGGATAGATGCCTCTGAATGCTGTACACATGGACTTGCTGCCTGTAAGTCTACCAAAACCTGTCACGCTGAACTATGCCTGTCATCAGCAGAACTCATCTATCGGGCAGTTGCTAGGTTCATCACAGTTTGTTACAAAGTATGAAGAACTTCTATAAACGCACAACAACATGTTCGGCGGATTCACTGGTTCAACCAATTCCACTGGCACGGACTGGGGAGAGCGCATGCTCAACACCGTTGCTGGCAAAACGATTCGCCACTTGTTCACTCAAAGCGAGTCAGTAGAAGTCTTTGTCCGCTGCCATCCCTCCAGCAAACTTTTACAGGGCAGCATTGACAGCTTCAAAATGAGCGGTCGTGGCTTGGTCATTCGCAAAGCCTTTCGGGCAGAAGAGATGTCTTTTGAGACAGACTCCGTCGCCATTGACTTCAGCGCTGTTCTCAGCGGCAAAATTTCTCTAAAGCAACCTACTCAAGCCGTTGCCCACGTCACTTTGTCAGAACCAGACATCAACCAAGCTTTTAAAGCGGAACTGGTGACAAAGCGG
>CAXUIV010000553.1:0-3687 GCA_964250875.1 uncultured bacterium | reverse complement strand
TCTTTGCTGTTGGCTTTCCGGCACCGTGCCCTGCCTTCGTCTCAACTCTAATCACCACTGGCGCTTCACCAGTGTGGGCTGCCTGCAAAGCAGCGGCAAATTTGAAACTATGGGCAGGCACCACTCGGTCGTCGTGATCCGCTGTGGTGATCATTGTGGCTGGGTAAGCCGTGCCCGGTTTGAGGTTGTGCAGTGGTGAATAGGCATGGAGGACTTTGAACTCCTCTGGGTTATCGGGGGAACCATACTCAGAAGTCCAGGCCCAACCGATAGTGAACTTGGGAAACCGCAGCATGTCCATCACGCCTACATCTGGCAGTGCTGCACCAAATAGATCGGGACGTTGAACCACGCAAGCACCCACCAGCAAGCCGCCATTGCTGCCGCCGCCGATGGCAAGTTTAGGCGTTGAAGTGTAGCCGTTAGCAATCAGCCATTCAGCTGCGGCGATAAAATCATCAAAAACATTTTGCTTTTTCAGCTTTGTTCCTGCCTGATGCCATTCCTCGCCATACTCACCACCGCCGCGTAGATTGGGGATGGCACAAACACCTCCCATTTCCATCCAAACTGAAAGCCCGACAGAAAAACTGGGGGTTAAAGAGATCCCAAAGCCACCGTAGCCGTAGAGGTAGGTAGGATTGTTGCCATCTAGCTGCATACCCTTTTTGTGGCTGATCAACATGGGTATTTGAGTACCGTCTTTACTGCTGTAAAAAACCTGCTTTGTCTCAAAATCATCCGGGTTAAAATCAACCTGGGGCTGCCGGAAGACAGTGCTTTCTCCAGTTACCATGTCGTAGCGATATATCGTTGCGGGGGTTGTATAGCTGGTGAAGCTGTAAAAAGTCTCTGTATCGTGGCGCTTACCGCCAAAACCGCCAGCGGAGCCAATTCCCGGCAAGTCAACCTCTCGGACGAAAGTGCCGTTGAGGTCAAAGATTTTGATTTGAGTATGAGCGTCTTTTAGGTAGTCAGCAACAAACTGGTTATTAAGCAGACTAACGGCTTCAAGAGTTTCATCTGCCTGAGGTATGATTTCTTGCCACTCTCGATTTGGATTACGGGTATCAATGGCAATGACTCGACCACGTGGGGCATCTAAATCAGTTTGAAGCCAGAAGACTGAGCCGTCATTGTCGATAAAGCTGTAGCTAGCTTCGAACTGATTGATCAGTTCCACGATCGCAGCGGCTGGGTCGGTCAAATCTTTGTAAAAGATCAGATTCTTCGGGTCAGTTCCTAACCAAACAGAAACGATTAGGTAGCGTCCATCCTCGGTGACGCCACCACCAAAACCCCATTCCTTGTGGTCGGCTCGGTGGTAAATTAATGTATCTTCTGACTGTGGCTTACCGAGTTTGTGATAGTACAGCTTCTGAAAATAGTTAACGTCTTCTAATTTGGTTGCCTCGTTTGGCTCATCGTAACGGCTGTAGAAAAAGCCTTGATTGTCCTGAGTCCAAGATGCTCCAGAGAATTTAATCCACTTCAGATGGTCTGCCAGGTCTTGGCAAGTCTCGACATCCCGCACCTTCCACTCCTGCCAGTCAGATCCTGACGTAGATAGACCATAGGCCAGTCGCTTGCCGTCCTCGCTGATTGCCATTCCTGAAAGGGCGACAGTACCATCGTCTGATAGCTGATTGGGGTCGAGCAGCACTGTTGGCTCGGCATCCAGGGAAGTTAGAGTGTAGAGGACAGACTGATTCTGGAGTCCGTCGTTCTTGAAGTAGAAGTAGCGATCGCCTTCTTTAAAAGGAATCCCAAACTTCTCGTAGTCCCACAGTCCAGTTAGACGCTGCTTAATCTGTTCTCGCGCTGGGATTTCATTAAGATAACCAAAGGTGACTTCGTTTTGAGCTTCAACCCAAGCTTGCGTTGCGTCGGCATCTGGATCTTCTAACCAGCGGTAAGGGTCTGGTACTCTGATGCCATTATATTCATCGACTTGATCGACCTTACTGCTGGACGGATAGACGAGAGAATTATTGAGATGGGCCATGGTGTGGGACAAAGCGCGTACCTGCATATTCTACTTTGCTCCTACCAGTAACACTGCGTTGCTCGATCAACATAAAGGTCGTGGAAATGGCAACTTAAAGTAGTCAAGTGGAGAGTCGCGATCACAAGCGGGAGCGGCGAAATTTTCTGTTCCAGGTTATAGAAGCGAAAAAAGATACCCAGCATCAATAGAACAACTAAAAATTTCCAATTCCGGAAAAACTGACGAAGAAATTTTGTTTTCAACATGAAAACTTTATTTTTGTAAAGGCTGGCATAACATGATATTTCTGATCTGATATGCTAGGAAATCTCCGTAAAAAGCCTGATTACTCATTCAGCCAAATTGACTACAGTAGACATGTCAGCAATCTGCTTGACTCGGTAAAGGGTAACGAAGCTTTGAGTGTAGGTAGCAACAATTGCCTGCAAAAGCGTGTCCCTATCTCTCATCGTTAGGTTACAGACCGTTCCATCATCGGTGATTGAGCATCAAGCAACACCAGATGTCTTTTCAATAGTAATTTTATGTCTCAACAGGCAAGTTCAGACAGGCCGGTAGAATTCCAGATAGGGCGCTATTCCTCGCGATCGTTTCAAAAGTGTGTGACTGTTGCAGAAGGCGATTCACCAACATCGAGTTCCCAAACTGATTCTGAAGGGGCTGCATCAATATTAGATGAAGCTAAGGATTTTGTCGCGGACGGCATTAACTCAGATCTGCCAAAAATTTTAGTAGTTGATGATCACTCTCCGAGTCGTAAAACTGCGATCGCCCTCTTAGAAGTAGAGGGATACGAAGTTTTGGAAGCAGACAGTGGTCCTGCCGCCCTAGAACAGGTGAGACAAAGTGCCCCAGACTTGATTTTGCTGGACGTCATGATGCCAGGAATGGATGGGTTTGAGGTCTGCCGCCGTTTGAAGCAAGATGAACAGACTAGGCTGATACCAGTAATCTTTATTACAGCTCTCTCAGATCAGCGATCGCGGATTCGAGGCATTGATGCTGGGGGGGATGACTTCCTCACTAAACCCTTTGATCGCCTGGAACTGGTAGCCCGTGTTAAGTCGCTTCTACGTCAGAAATGGCTAAACGAGGACTTGGACCACGCCGAGCAAGTCTTGTTCTCGATCGCGCAGGCGATTGAAAGCCGCGATCCCAATACAGGCGACCACTGTCAACGGCTGGTGGCGCTGGGTAAAGCTTTTGGCGAGTATCTCAACCTAAACCGCGACCAGATGCGGAATTTGCAGTGGGGTAGCTATCTCCACGATATTGGCAAGGTTGGCATTCCTGACGCTGTACTGCTCAAAACTGGGAAATTGACCCCTGAAGAGTGGGAGGTGATGAGGCAGCATGTTCTAATTGGTGAAAAGATTTGCCAGCCCCTGCGCACAATGCGGGGTGTAGTCCCTATTATCCGCCATCATCACGAACGCTGGGATGGTTCTGGCTACCCCTATGGATTGGTGGGTGAGCAAATTCCCTACCTGGCTCAGGTATTTCAGATGGTTGATATCTATGATGCCCTGACAAGTGAACGTCCATACAAACCAGCCCTCACACTGCCAGAAGCGCTAGAAGTGATGGTGCAAGAAACAGCGAAGGGTTGGCGTAATCCTCAACTTATGCAGCAGTTTGTGGAGTTTATGGAAATGAGGAGATAGGGGATGGGGCATGGG
>CAXUIV010000552.1:0-3690 GCA_964250875.1 uncultured bacterium | reverse complement strand
GAGTGCCATCATTTGGGCTGTTTGGCCGAGAGCCAGCAGCAGTTCGCTGAGGCGGAGAAGTGTTTTCGTCAGACATTTACTATCTACGAGCGTTTAGGGCTAGAGTGGGAGGCTGCTGCCGAATGCCAATTCCTAGGCTCAATCGCGCAGGAGCAGCAGCGTTTTGATCAAGCTGAAGCCTGGTACCGTCGAGCCTCAGAGCTACGGCAGCGATTGGAACCAGAAATTGAGACGGCGATCGCCTACCATCAGTTGGGTTGCACCTGCGAGAGCCAGCAGCAGTTTGTTGCGGCAGAGCAATGGTTTCGGCGGGCACTGGTGATCTACAAGCGCTTGGGGTTAGAGCGGCAAGCGGTGATTGAGTGTCATTTCTTAGGCTTTAATGCTCAGAAGCAGCGCTCCAGCAAGGCTGAAGCGTGGTATCGTCGAGCATTAAAGCTAAGCATTCGGTTGGAATTAGAACCAGAGATGACAGTTGAGTACCATCAGCTAGGGCGTATAGCAGAAAGCCAACAGCGCTTCACTGAGGCTGAAATCTGGTACCGTCAGGCTCTCAGAATGCGGGAGCATCTAGGATGGTCGCCAAGGCTGTTGCTTGGCTACGCTCAAGCCGACCAACCGATGGCGCAGCGGCTAGTTGCGCAGATAAGCACAACAGCAAACGGTTGGTTTGAAGAGTGGGCACTTGGCGACAACGACACTCTGCCACCTGTCACCCAGACTGGAGCCAATAGCTACCTTTTGCTGCTACTGTCGCCACAGTCAGTACAGAGTCAATGGCTCCAGCAAGTCTCTGCCGTATCTATTCAAAACTTACAGATGCTCGGCTTCACGCTCTTGCTGGGATTGCTTGAGGACTGTGAGATCCCACAGCAGTTTTCCTCTATGCAGGCTATAGATTTACGTCATCATGATGCTAGCGCTCGGCTCGTTCAACAGGTCAGAGCCATCCCCGACCTAGACTTCTCAGTGCTGGATGCCCGTTTATTTGAAAGCCTCGTTGCGGATCTCCTGGTGGCGTTAGGCGCATCCATTAAACCAACCGCTATGCCAATGGAGAGAATGCTGTTTGACAGCGAATCAGTCACCGACTTACTAAAAACAGAGAACACCAACTGGCTGCTGGAAACAAAGTTTTATCCTACTGACCGTGTCAATCGCACTAGTATCGAGCGGCTATTGAAAGATGTTTTAGCCCAACCAGAAGGCTGTCAGGGTCTGCTTGTTACTAATGGACAGCTCACCTCTCCAGTTCGCAATTGGCTGACTCAGGCGGTGGCTGAACAAACACTGCGGGTGATTGAAGGACCGGAAATCAAGAGACTGCTTCTGTTTAATCTGGCACTGATTGACAAATACTTTAGAAGGTGACTGGGTTTTATACCATTTTAGATTTTAGATTGGAGAATTCTAAACACTTGGCGCTGCTGCCCTTCAGTTCAGCTGAAAATGTTCCTGCAAATTAGCTGTTTGGACAAATATCTAGGAAACTTAAAGCACAGATAAAAAGTCTTTGAAGGTAAGGTTCTGAGTAAGGGGCTTTGTGGAGATGAGTGGCAGGCTATGTGCAGAAATACCTATAAGGAAACACTTGTAAGAAAGTAGAGGCAACTCAATAATCAAGAACAGCGCCATCAAAGCATTGTCATTTAAATGTCACTGAAATTCCCCAATTGCCTAGTACACTTGTATTAGTAAGCGTGTCGTTTATTCACCACACAAAATCACTCTGTCGCTTGGCGAATTTTGCTACGGTGTAGAAAGGAAAGATTCGCGTGCTAAGTAAAGGCTTGTAAATTTAGACGAACTGAAGCGGCGACAGCTTACACCTCTAGGTCGTCAAGTCTGTCCTGCCTACTGCCAGAGTGCATCTACCCGAATTGTGTTACCACTGAATCCCTGTTAATGCTCCTGTCGCCCCAAAAGTAGACAGATGTAGGGCCAGCAATATCTTTCGGCATAAAACGGTAATTTTACAGATGCAGGGTATCAAAATTTTACTCACGCTGCTAGAAGCGTGCAGGGCTATCCCACAACTAACCGACCTAGAGTGGGTATTGCACGGACATTCAAACTTAGACGTCAAGCCTAACTTTTCGGTTCCGCCGTCCAGATCGGTTCTACTGCTGAGGTGTTACTAATGAATGCCTCAGAAGCACTGGAGCGACTTGTAAAATGTCCTCCGGGTGCTGCTGGCTGGCGCGAGTTTGAAGATTGCTGTTTAGTCCTTTTAGAGTACTTATTCGTACCACCCTTGCGGAAACCAAAGGTTCAAGCCAGGAGTTTGTCCGGCACTGACCGCCGAGATGCTGTCTTTCCCAACCGGGAATTTAATGCCGCAAATCCCTGGGGGCAGTTGCTCCAAGAACTTGCAGCCCGCATGATCGTGTTCGAGTTTAAAAACTATGATGCCTCAGAGATTGGTAAGGATGAGCTAGACCAAGTCCGTAACTATTTGACGCCGACAATGGGGCGTTTAGGCGTAATTTGCAGCAATAAACCACCCAGTAAAGTTGCTTATATTCGCCGAAATTCAATCTACAGTGCTGAGAAGAAAGTTGTCCTCTTTTTACTGCCAGAACACTTTCAGGAGATGTGGGCGATTAAGATCCGGGGAGACGAGCCAGCAGATTTAATTCTTGACCTCCTGGAGGAGTTTTACCTACAGTATGAATAGAAATGCTGGAAGGTGTGATTGGACTGTGGTCAATCTTCGACTATAGACTTCTGATGATGCACTTCAATCACCGTATGAACGTTGCCACGCGGAGTAAAGTCTCCTTTAATTTTCGCCTCTAGGGGATCGCAGGCAGCAACGAAATCATCCAGGATCTGGTTAACCGATTCTTCGTGGGAGATGTAGCGATCGCGATAACTATTAATATAAAGCTTAATTGCCTTTAGTTCTACCACCCGCTCGTTAGGAACGTAGGTAATGTTAATGGTGGCAAAATCTGGATAGCCGGAGAACGGACACTTACAGGTAAACTCAGGCAGCGTGATGTGAATGTCATACCGACGTCCCACACGCGGATTAGGAAACGTAATGAGCTGCCCCTCGGCAATCTCACGTTCACCATACTTCACCTCCAACGCAGCTGGATAGATACTTGCGTCGGACTCAAACGATGAATTTTGCTGGGACGTAGAACTCATTTGACCACTAACTACTAACTACTAACTACTAACTAATCCTGCTCCCAGTCTGGGCAGTTTGTTTCTTCCCAACCATAAGGATGCATCCCACAAACTAGCAAGTTGCCACTATAAACCTGACCGTGATAGTGGCGACAGCCTATGCAAGCAGGATGTTCTTCGGGTGTGGGTTCCACTGTGTATGGAAAAGGCTGATCGAGTTCCCCCATCACCCCTTCAATCTCCCAGTAGACTTCAAAAATCGGCTCTGCGATTTCACTCAGATACTGGTCAATTTCAGTGGCTATGGTGCTTTGCACTTGCTCCGTAATCTCCTCGGAAAGCTCGAACAAGGCTTCAACCATCTCAGTGACTCCCGAGAAAAAATGCTCTACCTCATCAGTCACTGTTTCTACAATCTCAAAAAAATCTTTTTGCCACTTTTCCATATGCTGCCTCCGCGCTCGGTTTCAATAGGAATATGCGCACTTTGTTCTGTTGCCTATTGGTCGCGCTTGAGGCGTTGCAGTTCTTCCTGAAGCCCCAGCACTTGTT
>CAXUIV010000551.1:0-3691 GCA_964250875.1 uncultured bacterium | reverse complement strand
CGCTCTTAGTAACTTCAGCTGCCTCAACTATCTGATTCAGCGTCTTGTCACTCCGTAGCCAGTGTTGAGCGAATTGTTTTCGTGGTCGAGGTTCCATTACAGAGATTAAATTCAGGCGGATTTATCACTAGTAACACTGAATCCATAGAAGCAACTTGCAGAAATATACACCTGTCTAGTAGCTGGTTAAGTTGTGATATGGAAACACGCTGTGGCATTTTTTGACCAACCACTGATGACGTGAGGCGTCATTGAAAATCATCCACTTCTACAATTATGTCCGGAATTAACAAATACTTTCTTATTGTCGGTGGGTTAATCGTTACTAGTCTAAGCAGCTGTAGTTCTCCCTCTGCTAAACGTGACAACAGTGCTAGTTTGTTGCAGTCCAGCCTTCATCCGGTTGCTATGGTCTCAACAGCCCCTGTAGACGACAGTATTCATGTAAAGAAACCTACCACTCCTCAGAGATTAGAGAGCGGTGTACGAGTAAGTCCTGCTCCAGACCGCAAAGTTCCTGTTACAATTTACACAAGTGACGTTCAGTGTCAGGCGTTGATTCCCCAGAAAGTTTCAGTGTCAGCTAAACACGCAGGATTAGCTGCTGTGGGAAAAATTTTAGAAGGAGAAGGTACCGCTGACTTGAGCTTGGCTGGTTACCGGATCAGCATCGATCAAAGTGGTGTTGCCACAGTAGATCTGCGCACAGCAACCGACTCTAAGTGGCACTTGACCTCTCTTTCTAGCTGCGAACAGTTTGCCTTATTCGGTAGTTTGCGTAGAACGTTAATCGGTAATGCCCAGTGGAAAATTAAAGATGTTCGATTCACAGAACGGGGCAAAGAAATTTCCCTTTAAGTTCTAGATACAGCTCGGCAGTTATTCAAGTACCACCGCCAAGGTAAGTCTTTCCCCTGCGACAAGCCAATTCGGGTGGTTTGAGTGAAGGCGGCTGTCTCAAGCTGTTGTTGGCACTGTGGGCTGCGATGCTCTAGCCACAGAGGCTGGTCGGGCCGAAGAATAGTATTGTTCAAACTGCGGTCGATTTGTAGAAGACGGCACAGCTTTCCTGGGCCAGCAGCAATACGTTGTATGTCCAAACCGTTGTCTAGGCCAGCAGGTGGCGCTTCTAGCTGTAAAGCGCGGATCAGGACAGTACTCGGAACCCCCTCTTGATCAGTCACAATGTTAAAACAGTGATAGACACCATATATGACATAAATGTAGCTCCTGCCAGCTGGCCCAAAAACGACCTTATTCCGCTCCGTGGGTCGCCTATACGCATGAAAGGCTGGATCGCCTGGAGCATAAGCTTCAATCTCAACAATCAATCCCCGGATAATTTCTCCATTCGGAAGCTGCCGCACGAGTTTGCAGCCTAACAAGTTAGGTGCAACCTCCGTGGATGGACGCTCCAGCCAGGAAGGTTCTACAATTTGAGGAAGTGTAGTAGAATTCACATCTGTAGCTTAACTAAAGTTTACAAGCGCTCAGATCATTCGCCCGACAGCTAGTTCAGCTGCGACTAACATTATTAACGACTACGGTGGTTAATACCCTTGTAGCCAGTATTTGGAGAGTGAACGAGAATGGATGTCAAATTGGTCTTAGTGGGGTTGACGGTGCTTTTTACTGTGTCTTGCCTATTTTTTGGTACCAAGAATGGATTTTATGACTCAGATGACTATCACGGCAACGGCTCTGCCCATTGAGCGAGCAAAAGCAGTTTGAGTTGAAACGTCTACTCTTAGAATTTAGCGCTCAAAACTCTTTTCAACCGGCATCAGGTTTGAGAGGAGGAGAAGGTGAGTAATATGCCGATAGCCTCTCAAGTTAATGGTAATGCTGGCTATGAGCTGCAATGTCTGCCTTATGGTGTGCATCATCTTGATGAGGGCGTTTGTTTACTGGTGCGGATGGGGCCTTACCGCATTCTTCTTGACTGTGGCTTAGCAGACATTACACCCCTACAGGAGAGTCTAGAGTTCGGACAACTGAGCAGCACGCCCTTACCGGCAGATTTAGTGCTGTGTACTCATGCTCACTCCGATCACGCTAGAGGTTTGCTGGCCTTGCATGAGGCTTTTCCGCTGTTGCCCATCTACGCCAGTGAGGTGACAACTCGTTTACTGCCGCTGAATTGGCCACAACTGGATCCCAAGGACATACCGCTGTTTTGTCAAGCGCTGCCATGGCGATCGCCTGTGGAGTTTCAAGATGGACTCAGTGCTGAGTTATTCCCGGCAGGTCATTTGCCAGGGGCTGCCGCAATTCTTCTGACATACACCACCCCCTACCGTTCTTACCGACTGCTGTACACTGGCGACTTCTTCTTATCAAACTCGCGGTTAGTGGAGGGTCTGCCCTTAGAGGATTTGCGGGGACTAGGACCTGATGTCTTGATTATTGAGGGCAGTTATGGCACGACGCGCCACCCCCATAGGCGTAGTCAGGAGAATCAGTTGGCAGAACGGATCAACCAGGCGATCGCCAGTTCCCGCTCTGTCTTACTCCCTACACCTTCCTTAGGCTTGGGTCAGGAAATTTTGATGCTGTTGCGGAGTCATCACAACTTCACTGGTCGTAATCTAGATATTTGGGTGGACAGCACCATTGCTGCTGGGTGTGATATTTATCTGGAGCTTTTGCCCCACCTCCCTACCTCTGTGCAGAATTTTGCTCGACACCAACCCCTATTCTGGGATGAAAGAGTGCGTCCTCGGGTTCGTCGGCTACAGCCAGAACAGCGTCACATGGTTGGTCAATCTCCCTGCATTGTTCTTACTGATGAAACAGTGGATTTGGGCGAATACTGCCACTCGGATAGTGGGCCTTGGGTCATTTTACTGCCAGAGCAACCTGGTCACCCATTGCGAATTGAGGAGTACGAGCGACCCGTTTCTGGGCTGTACAGGCAATCCGCCGAGACTCCCCTACTCGGTGTTGAAACTTACCTCTTATCCCAACATAGTGATGGTCCCGGTACCGCTCAACTCATTCACAACTTGCGGCCCCAGCACGTAATTTTTGTTCACGGGTCTCCGAGCTACCTGGCGGACCTAACAAGTTTGGAAGAATTACAAAATCGCTACCATCTCCACTCTCCAGCAGTTGGAACTTTGGTAGAGCTGCCAGTTGGCGAGACATTTATACAGCCAGCACCGCCGGAGACCAACTATGAAGGTGAGCTGAATGAGTTGGGTACAGTCGTAACAGTTACCCTACCTGAAGCCATTGCCGCTGATCCGCGCTGGCGAAATTTTGCTGATACGGGCTTATTGGAAGCCCATTGGCAGGGAGAAGATCTTGTACTGCGGGGATTGACGCAAAGGGAACTTCTGAATCAAAGTGGTGATCGCCTGATTTCACCTGATTTAAACTGCTGCGGTAACTGCAAGTACCAGAAGGCACAACGCTGTGGCAACAAAGCATCTCCCCTAGTTGGGTTCAAGGTGACACCTGAGGGCTACTGCCCTTGCTTTGAGCGTTTGAATATCTTACCCCCCAACTCGGTTGAGGGGTAATCAGTCATCCTAGTCCGGGCTTGAGTCAGTATGACGAGGATGAATACGCTCTGCTTCTGGACAATCTTCAGAAACTAGAGGTTCGGCGTTGCCACGCGGCACCGAAGCTAATTTCTGATTTACGGCACCAATACTCTCTAAACGAACCATTTCCTCCCAAGAGCAGA
>CAXUIV010000550.1:0-3704 GCA_964250875.1 uncultured bacterium | reverse complement strand
GAATGGAAGGAGCTTTGTTTTTGTGCTTTTTTTGTCACCTAATCTTTTACTTCATCTACTAAGCTAGGTAAGACTGTTAATTATTCAGCTAGAGAACTAAACTGTGGATGACATAATAAAGCGATCGCAGGAACTAAAGCAGGCGCTGGTTGATTTTGTACTCGACGCTGAAGGAGAACTAGCAGAATCACTGGAGGCTTATGCAGCTGCTCAATCGCGCACTGGACGGTATGACAATGTCCAGCAGGACTTAATAATCGACACCTTTTTGACAGAGGGAAAAGTCGGTGACAAAACACCATTAGATTTATTTCTAGACCAGTCAGATCTGTCAGAGAGCGATCGCCAGCTATTGAGCGGCTGGCAGCGCAGCTTTATTGGCTTATTTGCCGTAACTCAAATTCTGCCCAGCGGCTTTGAGCTATGGAATTGGCTGACAGCCAAGCAATACCTCGTCAAACCCAACGAGGCCAAAACAATACAGGAGTTATCTCGGGTTAAAGAAGGAGACATTCTACTTACTCGGATTGCCCCCCTTACCGACACCTGCTGGATATTCTCTGGGCCCTGTATACAGATGGGTAAATTGGGCAAGCCCAAATTAGCGGTGGCAATTGGTAATTTTAAAGAGAATCACAAAAATGCGCTATACAGTGATGCTCCAGAGTTGCTAGAACAGTCTTGGCAGTCGGTGCAGCAGTATCATCAGGACTTTCTTGACTTTTTTGGTAGCGATGAGGTGACACTGCCTGGATATCAGCTCAACAAGAAGATTGCCGAGTTTCAAGATGTAATGACTCAAAAACGCCTGACAGCAGCAGGCATCGATTCCTCTAAATCACTAGCAGAGGTAGTTGAAGAAGCTGGAATTGGAGAAGAGGAATTAAAAGCTGCCGCAGCAGAGGCTGGTGCTGACTCAAGCATGGTCTCTCAAGTTGTTAACAGCAGCAACAATGCCAAAATGGTGATGCCAAAAGTTGATCTACCAGCGGAGCTTAAAAAAGCAGAGCAAGTGACAGCTCTCTCTCATCCCCAATGGGGTCAAACGTTTTTGCCAACGCACAGCCAGTTCAAGGCTATGCTGGAGGCAAAAGATTGGCAAAGCATTGAAGGGGCTGAGAAACTAATCCACCACTACCTAGAATCCCCTACTATCAATGCCTTTGTCTGGCAACGGTTAGCCCAGCAGTACCCAGATCAGTTAGAAAAGGTATTGCAAACTGTATTAGACCGTCCCAACTTTCAGCTTGACCGAGGTTTGAACGGACTTTTGCAAGAATTCGGCAAACCTGTAGAGCCAGAGCTACCAGGGATTGCCAGTGTGCCGCTACATCTGCACGATCTATTTCAAGAAGCCGTAGTAGAAATCAATAAGAAGTCTAAAAGTAAAACCAAAAAGAAGACAGGAGCAGGGTTTCAGTCATAATGATCATAGGGAATAGGACATTGCTGACGACTCATATTTTGCAGAATTAATTTGAAATCTGCAACAACTTCAGCAGAATTCTCCTTAGTTAAAATAGGAACATGAACAAAGATGCACGGGACGTGTAGTCGATGCTTGTATAAGTACTCCAGAATTGAGTAATAAAGACCTTCACAAACAAAATTCCCAGCATCGTGACTGATCTCAATCCTGTTTAAACCAGCTAATAACTCCTGTAAATCAACCCTTGTTGCCAGTGTGATACTGCCGCAAGTCGCCTTTGACTCTACTGTTAGTTGAGTCCTTTGCTCTGCCATACCACAACAGACGATGATATCGGGGCGAATTTCATTCACTCTAGCGATCGCGGCACAACTCGCTTTTCCCACATCGACGGGTAGCTTCCTTAACAGGGTGAGCGATGGTAACAAACCTTTTAACTGGACTACCTCCTCTAGTAAGTCATCCGAAGCATTAGATTTTTGATGGGGTAGCCAAGTGTCGAAGGAGGTCAAAAGAATTTTGTTGGCCATAAAAAATACCCGCAATCGAATTAAAATGAGAAAGGTTTCTATGACAAATACCGAGGGAGCAAGTCAATGTCAGTGATTGCAGTCATAGATTACGATATGGGGAATCTGCACTCTGTCTGCAAAGGGTTGGAAACAGCTGGGGCAACTCCTAACGTGACTGATTCTCCATCTGAGTTGGAGCGAGCAGATGCAGTCGTGCTACCTGGAGTGGGGGCATTTGACCCAGCTATGCAGCAGTTGCGCTCACGTGGGTTAGTCGAACCAATTAAAAAAGCGATCACAAGTGGTAGACCCTTCCTCGGCATCTGTTTAGGCATGCAAATTCTGTTTGAATCAAGTGAAGAAGGCCGGGAACCGGGTCTAGGAGTTGTTGCTGGTACCGTGCGCCGCTTTCACTCAGAACAGGGCATCAAAATTCCTCATATGGGCTGGAACCAGCTGGAGATCACTCAATCAGCGTCTCCTCTATGGCAGCAGTTACCTTCTGAGCCTTGGGTCTATTTTGTACATTCGTACTACGTTGACCCAATCGATCCCCAGGTACGGGCAGCGACTGTCACCCACGGCAGTCAGACTGTAACAGCGGCGATCACTCAGCACAACTTAATGGCGGTCCAGTTTCACCCCGAAAAATCTTCTACCACTGGCCTACAAATTCTATTTAATTTTGTCAACCAAGTGCGAGTGGGCGTTCTGTGCTAGAAATGCCATTCAACTGAAGCTCTACTCAGCACCCAGTACTCAGCACTCCTGAAATGAGCTTAAGAATCTACGGCAACCGTCAATTAAAAACCCTACCAGGTCGAGACACCCGTCCTACAAGCGCACGGGTACGAGAGGCGGTGTTCAATATCTGGCAAGGCTCGATCGCCGGATGTCGCTGGCTCGATTTATGTGCCGGTACTGGTTCGATGGGGGCAGAGGCTTTGTGTCGGGGAGCCATCTGGGTTGTAGGGATTGAAAATTCGAGTCGTGCTGCTGCTATCATCCAAGACAACTGGCAGTGGGTATCCCAACCCAATCAGAAGTTTCAGGTATTACGAGGAGATGTTGTTCAACGATTAAAAGCTTTGTCAGGACAGCAGTTTGACCGCATATACTTCGATCCGCCCTATACCAGTAATCTGTATCAGCCTGTTTTAGAGGCGATCACTCAAGAGCAACTTTTGGCCGACTCTGGTGAACTGGCTGTGGAACATAGTTCCAGCGACTGGGCTGTTGAACCAATTCCTACCCTAGAAATCTGCCGTCAAAAAACTTATGGCAGTACAGGTTTGACCTTCTATGTGTGGAGTGCGGAGTGCAGAGTGCGGAGTGAAAGAGATTGGTCTGATGGATTTGAAGATAACTTCGCTTATTAGAGGCAAAACCTCACATTTCTAAAAGCGGAGCAGGTATTTTTACTTATTCACTCCGCACTCCGCACTAATTCCTATAGACCCAACTGATTACCCCGCTTGTACTGCTTATAGGCGGCGAAGAACAATCCAGACAAAGTGATGAAAATTAGGCCAAGCACAATACCGTCGAGCAGCGGTTCAACCATGTTAATCTCCTAATTGCAATTTGTAAATATTATTGTCTCTTAACTATCTTACTAGCTCCTGCTTAGAAAAAGAATTAAGACGATACAACCCCATAAAGCTTAATCTATGGTTGCGGACACCATCAAGAACTTTTAAGCTATGTGTATGAAATCAAAATTTTTTGTACATTCTGACCTCAACCTTAAAGCTTTTGGATAA
>CAXUIV010000549.1:0-3716 GCA_964250875.1 uncultured bacterium | reverse complement strand
GGAGTGTAGAAATTTGCCAACAGTTTACCGACCCCAGAGTTAGGATTATCAGTCAGCAGAATCGAGGTTTAGCTGGAGCTAGAAATACAGGCATACGACAGGCTCAGGGAGAATATTTAGCTTTCTTAGATGGAGATGACCTATGGCTACCAAAGAAGCTAGAGAAACACGTTGAACATCTAGATAGCTCGCCAGCGGTGGGGGTAAGCTTTAGTCGCTCTGCTTTGATCGATGAAGTAGGAGCCTCTCTGGGTACCTATCTTATGCCCCAGCTTGAAGGTATTACTCCGTCTCGTCTTATTCTCGATAATCCCGTTGGGAATGGCTCGGCTCCGGTCATTCGACGAGAGGTGTTTGAGGCCATTGAATTTCAAGACCATCTTCACGATGCGGTTGAAGACTTTTATTTTGATGAACACTTTCGTCAAGCTGAGGATCTTGAATGTTGGCTGCGAATTGCCATTCAAACGAGCTGGCAGTTTGAGGGTATCCCTGAAGCCCTAACGCTATATCGGACGAACTCGAATGGACTTTCAGCTAACCTATTGCAGCAATTAATCTCTTTAGAAAAGGTGATCGAGAAAACCCGCTCCTACGCGCCGGAACTGATTGCTCGGTGGGAAGGTCCAGCCAAGGCATATCAGTTACGGTACTTGGCTCGAAGTGCAGTACGTATGCAGTCAGGCTCAATGGCTGTGAAACTGATGTACCAAGCTCTAGCTGCTCACTGGCGTATTCTCTTGGAAGAGCCTCGACGGACATTTCTGACCTTAGCTGCTGCTCATTTACTCTGGTTTTTGCCTCAATCGCTCTACCACCAGGTTGAGGCTTTGGGGTCAAAAGTCACAGGGGCTAGGCAAAAGCGGATTCTACTTCAAAATCACTACAGACAATCAGCATAAATGGCGCTGTGAGGCAGATGGGCTTCCTTGTTTTGCGGTCGAGAATGAAGCGTCGAAAATAAAATAGTTTTTGTGATGTCAGGTGTGTAAAAACATGGGAGTATCTAATCTACGTGTGCTGCTTATTGCTGAGGATGCAAATCCTGAGTGGGCAAGTGTTCCTCTGGTCGGCTGGTCCCACTGTCAGGCGATCGCCGCGCTGACTGAAGCTCACGTAGTCACTCAAGACTACAACAGCGAAGCGTTCACTCGTGCTGGCTGCATTGAAGGGAAAGATTTTACGGGTATTGACTCCAGTCTGGTTGAGAAAAGAGTATACCGCCTCAGCGCCTTGCTGCGTGGCGGTCGAACCAAGGGCTGGACAACGGATACAGCGTTGTCTGTTTTAACCTGTTACTACTTTGAATACCTAGTCTGGCGCAAGTTTGGTCGCCAGATTGCCAATGGAGAGTTTGATCTCGTGCATCGCATCACGCCGCTCAGCCCAACGATTCCGAGTCTGCTGGCGCGAAAGTGTCACCGGGTTGGTGTGCCGTTTGTCCTCGGTCCCCTCAACGGTGGTTTGCCGTGGCCGAAGGAGTTTGAGTCAAAGCGGCGTGAGGAGAAGGAGTGGCTCTCTTACGTTAGATGGGTATACAGGCTGCTACCAGGCTACCGCTCTACTCGGCAACACGCTGCTGCAATTATCATCGGTTCGCGCGATACGTGGAAGCAGATGCCCGCCCAGTATTATGATAAGAGTGTGTACATCCCGGAGAACGCGATCGAGCCTGATCGGTTCTCGCTGCAACGGATGTCGCAAACATCATGCCCCCTCAAAGCCATTTTTGTCGGACGCCTTGTGCCCTATAAAGGGGCAGATATGCTTATTGAAGCAGCGGCACCATTGCTGCGTAATGGTAAGTTAACGTTAGACATTGTGGGTGATGGACCTGAAATGCCTAAGCTCAAAACCCTGGCGGTGAGCGAGGGGGTTGAAGGCAGCGTGAATTTTGTCGGCGCTGTGGCGCACACCAGTGTTCAAGAATGGCTTGCTAAAGCTGACTTATTTGTATTTCCGAGCATTCGCGAGTTCGGCGGTGCTGTGGTACTTGAAGCTATGACAATCGGTCTAGTGCCGATTGTCGTAGATTATGGTGGTCCAGGTGAACTAGTCAGTAAATCCACAGGTTACACAGTTCCCTTGGGTTCACGAGCTGAACTGGTGACGCATTTTCGTGAACTTCTCAACCGTCTGGTTGTTGACCCCAGTGAGATTACCAAGACAGGTCAGCTTGCCCGCAAACGAGCGCTTAGTCAGTTCACATGGGATGCCAAAGCTAGGCAAACTGTAGAAGTTTATCGGTGGGTACTGGGGCAACGGCCTGATAAGCCTAACTTTGGCATGCCCCTACACGATATCGAACAGCCGGAAGTGTTGACCGGAGTGGGAGAGACTGATTGTTGATCTCAGGAGCGCGGGTTTGTATTTGCGCTATCTTCGCTCCCAGACACAGCTAGGAACGAAGAAATGGCTTTAAGTCGGTACCACTTATATTTAAATTGATTACTTTAGTTTTTGTCATTGCACCAAGCGACACATTAATATAATTTCTGGGATCACACCAATTTGCGTTATACGTGCAAATTACTCCGCCCTTGGTGAGGGGAGTCAATTCTTGCAGGGCCACCAGAAAGTGGTATCAAACTGACATCGGCATACATGATATTCCATAATCCCATGGAGTGCAACTTTGGGTTGTGCCACTTGCTACACATGCACCGCTATAGGCTTTTTGGTTGACTGTTGGTTGCTACAGTGGGGGCACACCAGGAGAGGCAACTCGTAACAATCTACCCTAACCAAAGCCTTTAGATTGTGTGCCTCGACCAGAAATGTGGGATGAATAGCGCTGCCGCAGAGCTTCCGATCCAGGGTCCCTGTCGCTAAGACTACTTACTAGACAACCATTGTGTCTAAAGGAAGGTCTGGGCAAATCAAATTGCCCTAAGCTGCCGTGCGTTTAGTTGGCAGTATCAATTCACTGCAAATACCAATAATTGTGAGGGCGCTTCCCATACCTGCCTGACTCACGATCTCAAGGCTCTGATCTAAATTTTCACCATTTTTGATTGGAGAGTCCAAAAATATGCAGCGTCAAATTTTCAGCCTAGAGAAGATCAACTCAGAGAAGCTTAAGTCAGCACAAAGAGTTCTCTCTGGTGTTCTAACTGCGGCTTTAGGATTGTGTTCTCCTATAGCTACAAGTTTAGTCGGTGTGACCTATCAACCTAGTCCAGTAAAAGCACAACAAGCCAACGGTAGTTTCCAAATCATTGGAAATAAGATTTATGACCCTAACGGTAAGGAATTCATTGCTAAAGGCACTAACGTCATAGGTCCGAACTGGTTCTGGCCCGGTAAAACAGTGGGCGATATTGACAGCATTGTAAATGCGTGGAAGTTTAACACTGTACGTGTGGACTTATTCTCTACACCTGTTGGGGGCAGCTACTCGGCGGATAGGTACAACACTCTAGACGAGATTATCAGCGCCTTCACAGCTCGGCATATTGTCGTCGTCTTGGCTACTGCCGATAACATCGCGGCCAACTGGTCAAATGTCTCGGCTAGAAATAACTTTTTAAGCTGGACTCAACAAGTTGCTGCCAAGTACAAAAACAACCCTTACGTCTGGTTTGATGTAGTTGGCGAGAACGGCGCATGCAATCCACCTGATCAAACTTGGGTTGATGCTAACCAAGCACTTATCAAAACAGTGCGCGATGACGCGGGAGCTAACAATATCTTCGTAACTGAGGGTAATTCCTGGG
>CAXUIV010000548.1:1818-3719 GCA_964250875.1 uncultured bacterium | reverse complement strand
GCAGAGACGTTGCACATAACGTCTAGCCTATAACTACTACAAACATCAATTAGCTGAGGTGATGGCGATGCACTTCACCCATTCTCATGTCAAGGTTTCTGGGCAGTATCCTAGTTCTAGAAGGAACAGATGGCGGAAATTTTCAATCTCGCTTTTGTCTGGAGTTCCATGAGAAACGACAAAAACTCGATAGCGATGCATCACGTCGGTGGGTGACTGTCCCACGGCTAAACTGAAGAGCGCCTGTGCTAAGTACATTGTTGGGCAGTAGGGAACGCCTAGCTCGTGCAGGAACGCTCTTAAGTCTCCATCCTGTTGCGGGTTGAGTGGACTATCCATTTTGACCTTCACCACCCAGCCGTCCGGTTGATACAAAACCGTCACGAACTGAATGGGTAGCTCTGATTGTGCTTGCAGATACTGCACTGTTCGTAGAGTCAAGCTGGCATTCACCAGAAGGAATATGTATTCCATATTGGTTCCAAAAGGGGTTGAGCCGACTCAGTTAGCTGCGATGGTACACTCACTCTAAAAACTCACCCTATTGCTAATAGCCATCTACTCTGATTACTATACAAACATTGTAATACATGTTCTACATGCTTTGTGATTTGGGTTAACTTTTTAGCGATCGCTGATGTCTCGCACGCAACTCTGAATCGCTAGCCGTCCCTCATACTCGATCGTTCGACTGCTGCTCTCCACTAATATGAGTGCGCCGTCTTTGCAGCGCTGGAAGTACTTAAAGATCAGACTGCCTATCATCAGTAACTCTCGAAAAATGTCCTCGACAGAGTTATCAGCCGTCGGCACAAATATGTCTGCGCCCGACAACTGAAGCAGTTCGGAGCGAGTGTAACCTAGTCGCCGCGCTGCGTTCCAGTTGGCATTCAAAATGTGGCGGTTTGAGGCATCCAGGACCAAGATGCCGTCGTTCGCAGACTCGAATAAGTGGCGGTAGCTAGCTTCTGACTTCCGCAGCGCCATTTCGGCTTGCTGACGCTTTGTGATATCTCTAGCCGTACACAGGACTGCGTCAATATTGCCACTCGTACTTTGAATCGGACTGAGGATATACTCGTAGCGTCGAGTGCCCTCGAAAATAGTAGAAATACTGCTTTCACCAGTGATATGCTGCCCAGTCGCAAACACTGTTTCACACTCTTGGATTTGCCGCGCCACTAGGTTTGATGTCAATCCTAACTCTTGGCAAGTCCTTCCCAGAAATTGACTCCGATTCATTCCTAAGGCTTGTGTTCCTGCTGAGTTAACATAGGTAAATCGCCCGATGCGATCGCATACGAAAATTGGATCGGGGATCGCCGAGAGAATTTCTTCCAGCATCTCTTCTCGCTGCTGTTCTTCCGTTACTCGTTGCAACTCAGGTATCTCATCTGCTGGCTTCTGACTAGCAGGTGCATCTGGCACAGAAATTGGGGTAGCTGCCTTCAGGTCGCTAGAAGCGGTGATCGTCTGCGCAAGAGCCGTAATTAGATGTAAGGTGCTACTGTCTGTAGAAGTTGCCTGGTATAATTCAGCTAACTGTTTTGAACCGATCGCGATTTTGACTTCAAGCTGACTGAGCTGTTCTTGTAGTGCTTCAACCGTGACAGGTGCTGGAGATGGCAACGGCAGTCCGAAAGCTTGGGTCAATGCCTCTACAACCACGGCAGTTTTATCTCTTCCAGTAGCTTTTGCCCGTGCTTCGATCGCCTGAGCCAGTTCTGTCGGAAACCGGAAAGCCATTGATTTGCTAGTCATTTTATCTTTACGTCAGTTTCAATTAATAGCTATCAACGCTCAGGCGGAATCATGGCACACCGCTAGCATTCTATTTGCCACCGCTTTAAGAAATTAAATGTTTTTTTACAAGTTTTTGGACAAGTACGATGAACTGCTGA
>CAXUIV010000548.1:0-1718 GCA_964250875.1 uncultured bacterium | reverse complement strand
TTAAGAAATTAAATGTTTTTTTACAAGTTTTTGGACAAGTACGATGAACTGCTGAAGGGCTACCTCTATGCCATACCAACTCTAAAACGATTGCTACCAATGACCTTCTCTGTGTGGTTACGGTAGTGCCGTGCCCCTAAGAGGGGCTGTAGCTCCATATATGAGAAATTCGTGTATCTAACTTCACACCTAGCTTACACAATTAATACCAAAAGTGGCTAACCATTAATTATAAAGAATTTTAGTCGAGATACTTACGCTCAACTATGGCTCAACTATAGATATGTGTGCCGAATATCTGTGCCAAGTACAAGTCCATGCAGTGATACTGCTGACTTAGTGTACAGACGACTTCAATGTGGACAAAAACTGGATTCTCACCTGATCGCCCACCTTCAAGCCCAGTTCCGCTGCCCGCCCACCGCGCAGCTCAATAACTTGATTAATCGCCGTTGCAGGTCCATACGTAGTACAAGACTCAGTCGTGCAGGGAGGGACAGAAGCGGTGATCGCCTTTACAACTCCATTCCGGAGAAATACCATATCTAGCGGAATGAGTGTATTCTTCATCCAGAACCTGACTGGCTGAGGCGGCTCAAAGGGAAAGAGCATACCATGGTCCTCTGCCAGAGTCGTCCTGTTCATCAAGCCGATCTCTTGCTGTTGAGGAGTTCGTGCCACTTCCAGCTCAATCGTCCGCTCCCTTAATCTTATCTGAGCTGATACGGGTAGCGTTTGCACTAAACTCACCGCAGCTTCAACTTGACTTGGTTTTTCTGTTAATGATGTAGCTGACGTCGAACAGCCCATAAGTAAAACACTCAGACCTACAGGCAACAGGCAGCGAGCAACGGGCGATAAGGAATTAACACTCCTTTTCTCCCGTATCCCCGATCCCATAACACCAGTCTGACCAATCAAAAGCCTTCTACCACAACGACTCCCCCGTGCCCTATGCCCCATGCCCTATGCCCTTTCCTAAGCTTCCCGTAATACGTATCCGACACCCCGCACGGTTTGAATGAGGCGCTTCTGGCCTTCATCTTCAATCTTGAGGCGCAGATATCTAATATACACTTCAATTACGTTGGACTCGCCCATAAAGTCATACCCCCAAACATTTTCTAGAATCTGTTCGCGGGTTGATACCTCACGGGGATGCTCCATCAAATACTTGAGCAGTTCAAATTCTTTCATTGTCAGGTCAATCGCCCGTCCGTGACGAATGGCTCTACGAGTTGCCAGGTCTAGAACCAGATCTCCAAACCTCAGCTGTTCTGCTCCAGCCGGATCGGGCTGCAAATAGAGCCGCACTCTCTGCAAAAACTCATCTGAACGATAAGGCTTAAGAAAGTAATCATCCGCTCCAGCGTCTAGACAGGCTATCCGGTCATCCACTGTATCCCGCGCCATCAACACAAGTACCGGCACCCGCGCTCCTGAATTCCTCAAGTGGCTACACAATCCCAGTCCCGATTCTCCTGCCAACATTCGGTCTACAACAACTAGAGCTGGCTGGCGATTGTGCGCTTGATACAGGCCACTAGCTGCATCGTAAGCTACGACAGCCTCATAGCCCGACTGTTTCAAATCTAGACTGGCTTGCTGCGCCAGACTCTCGTCGGCTTCAATCACCAAGACACATTGATTAGAGTCAAGAACAGCTGTACTCATCTGGTGTTAATCCCTCACCTTTGGGCTTATGTTAGCACTTCGCT
>CAXUIV010000547.1:0-3719 GCA_964250875.1 uncultured bacterium | reverse complement strand
CAGAGATGTTAACCAGCTCCAGGTCAAAGCGAGTGTCAGGTTTATCGCTGCCGTACCGCTCCATCACCTCGGCATAGGTAAGACGTGGGAAGGGTTGAGGGAGGTCAATGCCTTTAACTGTTTTAAAAATATGACAAACTAAACTTTCGTTGAGCGCAATAATCTCCTCTTGAGACATAAAGCTCATTTCCATGTCCAGCTGAGTGAACTCCGGCTGCCTGTCTGCTCGCAAGTCCTCATCCCGGAAGCAGCGAGCGATTTGGTAGTAGCGGTCAAAGCCAGCAACCATCAGTAGCTGTTTAAACAGTTGGGGTGATTGCGGCAGGGCGAACCACTCGCCCGGATTGACGCGACTCGGAACTAGAAAGTCTCTTGCGCCTTCGGGTGTAGAGCGGGTGAGGATCGGTGTTTCAACTTCAATAAATCCTTGCTCGTCTTCCAGATAGCGGCGAATAGCTTTGACAATTTGGTGGCGCAGTTGCAGGTTGTGGCGCATGCGATCGCGTCGCAGATCCAAGTAGCGATACTTCAGCCGCAAGTCTTCCCGGACAGAATCTGTGTCTGCCGTCGCAACTTGAAAGGGCAATTGTTTGCGGACAGCGTTGAGTAGTTCTATATGGTCGGCGTAAATCTCCACCTCACCTGTAGGCAAACGGGGGTTAAGAGATTCTTCGGGACGACGTGTGACCCGGCCAGTGATTTGGACGACATATTCGTTTCGCAGCGTGTCTGCCTGCTGATAAGAACTAGGGGTACGCTGGGGATCGCTGACGATTTGGATGATTCCTGTGCGATCGCGCAAATCTAAAAAAATGACCCCCCCGTGATCGCGGCGACGGTCTACCCATCCACACAGGGTAACTGTCTCTCCAATATGTTCTGTTCGGAGTTCACCGCAATAGTTGGTTCGCATGGCTGTTGCTATAAAATTCTGGTGCTGAGGATTGGGTAGTGGTAGTCACAGTTTCCCCATTATCCAGCATTCGCCATCATAGCAGCAAAAAAACAGAGGGTACGGCAGACAATACCCCCTGCACCTGTAACCGTTCTGTGCGGTCCTTACAATTCTAATGACGAGGAGCAGTCAGAGTGTCCCAAGCGGCTTTGGCTGCATCGGCTAGACGATCACCCAGTTCTGACGCTTCCTTGACAATTGACTGCCAGTTTTTGTCAGCTTCCCGCTGGATCATTTCGAAAGATTGTTCAATGCGATCGCGCTCAATCAGGTGGTTTCCTTCAACCGATTCCCGTACTCGACGCACAGCATTGAGATAAGTCTCGCGGGTGAGGGTACCGGCACTTTGAGCCTCTGCTTGAGCCCGCATTTTGATGGCGTCAATCAGGGCTTTGGTTTCTTTCCTCACATCATCCGATTCGCCAGCCATTTCCCGGTCAACCATTTCATTGATTGTTTGGGGAATGATTTCGATTTTGACGTTTGATGAATCTACATTGTTGGGTTCGGAATTCATGGTTATATCTCCATTAATCTATTTTTAGAACGTTTGGGTTGAGACGGTGCAGGAAATGTCTCAACATTTTTGGCTCTGTTGTACCAGAACTTTATCAACGGAGTGCCTGAGATGGCACTTTTGGTTTTTCCTGCTCCAGCTTCAGCAGTTGTTGAACCCGCGCCTCTGTGGAGGGGTGGCTTGAAAATAAACGGCTGAGGAATTCACCGGAAAACGCATTCGTGATCAATAGCGGCTCAAAAGCTGGATTACCCATCATCGGCAGACGCTTTGCGGTATCCTCCAACTTCTGGAGGGCACGAGCCAAGGCACGGGGATTTCCAGTTAGTCTAGCAGAACCAGCATCTGCCTCAAATTCCCGCGTGCGAGAGATTGCCAGTTGAATTACGCTAGCGGCAAGAGGGGCAAGAAACACCGTCAACAGCAATCCGAGAGGATTAGAACCATTACGGTTGTTTCGTGACCCAGGAGCAAACCACAGGCCATAACTCACTATCTGAGCTAGGAATGAGATCGCGCCAGCGATTGTAGCGGCAACGGCTTGAGTCAGGGTATCGCGGTTGGCAACGTGAGTCAGTTCGTGGGCTAGTACCCCTTCTAACTCATCCTCGCTCAGCAGGTTCAATATCCCCTCAGTCACACAAACGGCAGCATGTTCGGGGTCACGCCCTGTAGCAAAAGCATTAGCAGCTTGGGCTGGAGCGATATAGATTGCAGGTAGAGGTAGGTTGGCTCGCTCACACAATTGTTGTACCAGCCGATACAAACTCGGTGCTTCCGTTGGACTCACTGGTTGGGCTTGATAAGCTGCAAGGGCAATTCGATCTGACTGATACCAAGACAGTAAGTTTGTCACCGCCGCGATCGCAATTCCTATGAGGACACCACTGAGACCGCCAATGAGCCAGTAGCTAACTGCGATCAGCAACCCGCTTAGTAGAGCTAGTAGAGCAGCTGTTTTTAACTGATTCCTCATACTTCTATCCTTATAATGCTGCGTAGATTTAGCCTTTCTAAACAACAGCATCATTTAATTCGCACTTTGATTGTATCGACCTAAACTCAGATTCATCGGGTAGAAATTGCTAACAGCTCAGTACGGATTTGCCCACCCAGTTGAGCAACCAAACATCATTTAACTGATCCGTACAGTCAAAATATATTTATGGCATCCTTCAAAAGTGATAGTTTAGACACTAAAGAAATTAGCAACAAGGATATTTGAAATGCTGCAATCTTCGATTCGCAACCCAATCGCTATCAGTTTTGGGGCGATCGCGGGTGCTTTGAGTCGCTACTACCTGACATTGTGGTTTGCTCAGCGCTTTGGCACCAGTTTTCCTTACGGCACCTTTTTTATCAATCTTACTGGCTGTCTGGCTATGGGCTTCTTTATCACCTTGACCTTGGAGCGGTTTACTACCCTTCCGTTAGAGGTCCGATTATTAGCTACGACTGGTTTTTTGGGAGCTTACACAACATTTTCTACTTATGGTTTGGAGAGTGTAACTCTCCTGCGCGACCAGCGATTTGGGCCAGCTCTGATTTACTGGGCTGGTAGTGCTTTGCTGGGAATTCTCAGCGTTCAAATGGGCGTTGTGTTAGCCCGCTGGGGTAGGTAGAGCGATCATTATCCAAACACGACTCGACGCCTCAGCCTTTGTTCTGCTCAATCACCAGGCTAAGATGACCTCGACAAGCTTTTGCACATTTTTGCACACTAGCGCAGAATACTTTGATTTCAATTCCAAGACGATTGTTCAACTTATTGACTAAGGTAATCTTCCCAACGCTCTTGATTGCCTTAGCTACGTATTTATTTTACCCAGTTGCTCAGCCCGCCGAAATACCTACACGGCGTCTGCCAGTCAATCCCATCACGATTGAGAATCAGAAGCCAGGTACTACCAGTTGGCATCTGACTAATCCGGCACAGGCGCGGGAAATTGAAGGCTATGCCTCGTTGACTAGCGTGAATCGTGGTAGTGAGATCGAATTATTTGTGAATACAGAGGAACCAAGCTATACGATGGAAATCTTTCGTATGGGTTGGTATGGCGGCACTGGAGCCCGTCAACTGGCTGCGGCGATTACTCGAAAGGGCATCAGGCAGCCGCCTGCGATTGAGGACCAAGCAACTGGATTGGTGGAGTGTAACTGGCAGGATCCCTACGTCTTAACGATTCCCTATAACCCTGCCGATCCAACACAGTGGGCTAGCGGTGTTTACTTGGTTAAGCTGGTTGC
>CAXUIV010000546.1:0-3741 GCA_964250875.1 uncultured bacterium | reverse complement strand
AGCAACGGATTCAGGAGAATGCTGAACTAAAGGCGCACTGGAACCGCTGGGGGCCTTATTTGAGCGAACGCCAATGGGGAACAGTGCGCGAAGACTACTCACCTGATGGTACAGCCTGGGACTATCTACCCCACGACCACGCCCGGTCGCGTGCCTATCGTTGGGGCGAAGATGGGTTGGGTGGCTTTTGCGATCGCCACGGTCAGATTTGCTTTGCCTTAGCCCTAGGGAATGGACGCGACCCGATTCTGAAAGAGCGTCTGTTTGGACTAACCAACAGCCAGGGCAACCACGGTGAGGATGTCAAAGAATATTACTTCTACCTGGACAACACGCCGACCCATTCTTACATGCGCTGGCTCTACAAATATCCGCAGCAGGAATTTCCCTACACGCAGCTTGTGGAGGAAAACGCTCGGCGCAATAAACATCAGATGGAATTTGAGCTGCTTGATACCGGAGTGTTTGATGGCGATCGCTATTTTGATGTCGTTGCCGAATACGCTAAAGATTCGTCAGAAGATGTCTGCATTCGCCTCAGCGTGACCAACCGTGGCCCAGAGACAGCAACTCTTGACTTACTGCCCACTTTGTGGTTCAGCAACACTTGGTCATGGACGGGTAGTGCCAAAAATGCTCAAATATCCAAGGTCGCCGATGGAGTGGTCAAGGCGAATAATCAAAAATATGGCGATCGCTGGTTATTTTGCGATCATCTTCAGGACGTTGCCCCATCTCTCCTGTTCACTGAAAATGAGACGAACCTGCATCGTCTCTACGGCGTCAGTAATCCCTCCCCCTACGTCAAAGATGCGTTCCACGAGTTCATCGTTCATGGTAAGAAGGAGGCGGTGAATCCGCAGCAGGTTGGGACAAAAGCCGCAGCACACTACAGTTTAGCGATCAAAGCAGGGGAGAGTGCGGTCATTCGACTACGCTTTACTGATCGCCAGATTGAGACTCCTTTTGAGCAGTTTGAAGATATTTTCAAGCAACGTCAGGCTGAGGCAGACGAGTTTTACGACACGCTAACGCCGAATCTCGACCCGGACACCCGCAACGTCCAGAGGCAGGCATTTGCTGGACTGCTTTGGAGTAAGCAGCTTTATTACTACGACGTCCGCAGCTGGCTACAGGGCGATCCTGCTGAACCAACGCCGCCCGATCAGCGGCTGAATGGTCGTAATGCCGACTGGCAAACTCTGCATGCAGAGGAAGTCATTTCCATGCCAGACAAGTGGGAATACCCCTGGTTTGCAGCCTGGGATCTGGCTTTTCACTGCATTCCCCTAGCGGTGATTGATGCTGATTTTGCTAAACGGCAACTGCTCTTGCTGACGCGCCAGTGGTACATGCACCCTAATGGTCAGTTGCCTGCTTACGAGTGGGCATTTGGCGATGTGAATCCGCCTGTGCAGGCTTGGGCAGCATGGCGGATTTATAAGATTGATCAGAAGCGTGCGGGTAAAGGCGATCGCGACTTCCTGGAACGCATGTTTCAAAAGCTACTGCTCAATTTCACTTGGTGGGTAAATCGTAAAGATCCGCGTGGAGATAACTTGTTTCAAGGCGGCTTCCTGGGCCTAGATAACATTGGAGTATTTGACCGCAGCAAACCACTGCCTACAGGTGGCTATCTTGAACAGGCGGATGGCACAGCCTGGATGGGTATGTATGCTTTAAATATGTTGGCGATCGCCTTGGAACTATCCCGCGAGGACAAGGTTTACGCTGACATGGCCCTCAAGTTTTTTGAACACTTCCTCTACATCGCTGACGCCATTGTTCATGTGGGTCGTGAAGGCATTGCCCTGTGGGACGAAGAGGATGGTTTCTACTACGACGCTTTGGCTCTACCAAACGGTCAAAACGCCCTGATGAAAGTACACTCCATCGTTGGGCTGATACCCCTATTTGCCGTAGAAACTCTAGAACCCGACCTGTTAGAAATTGTGCCCGGATTTAAAGAGCAAATAGACTGGTTTTTAAAAAATCGCCCCGATTTAGCTCAAAATATTGCTAGTGCGGACGTTCCAGGTGCGGGCAGCAGAAGATTACTCTCGATTACTAGCCCCCAAAACTTGCGTCGTATCCTCCAAAAAGTGCTTGATGAGCAAGAATTTCTCTCACCTTATGGCATTCGCTCTGTCTCCCGGTATCATGCAGAACATCCCTTTGTTTTCCAGTGGTACAACAGTGAGTATCGCGTAGACTACGAGCCTGCCGAGTCCACAACAGATCAATTTGGCGGCAACTCTAACTGGCGAGGGCCAATTTGGTTTCCCTTAAACTTCCTATTAATTGAATCCCTTCAAAAATTCCATCACTATCTTGGAGACGACTTTAAAGTAGAATATCCTACCGGATCTGGGAAGATGCTCAACTTATGGGAAGTTTCTACTGAGCTATCGCGAAGGCTGGTCAGCATTTTTACTCGCAACAACAACCAACGACCCGTCTATGGGGGGATCGAGAAATTCCAGCAAGATCCTCACTGGCGCGATCTGATACTATTCCACGAGTATTTTCACGGTGATAACGGCGCAGGTCTTGGCGCTAGTCAACAAACAGGGTGGACTGCACTCGTGGCAAAGCTGATTCAGCAGCTCAATCGAGGAAATAGGGATTAATAAATCGGAGATCTATAGTATTTCGATTGAAATTGGCCAGCTACATAGTGAATCGGCATTCCAACGGCGGATTCAGACTACGCTCAACCTGCCAGCAAAAAGCGATAATGGATAGGATGCTTATTCAACAGATGACTAGGCGATAACAGGTAGGAGAAAAAGATGAGTACATTCATTATTAACCAAGTAGTTGAGCAACTAAAAGTCATGCCTCAGCCCTTGCAACAGCAGGTTCTTATGTTTGCTCGTACATTGGTAAATGCCAAAATTCGAGGTGCTTCAGGGCAACAACTGTTGCGTTTTGCAGGTACAATTTCATCTGATGACCTGCAACTAATGCGAGAGGCAATTGAGCAAGACTGCGAGCGAATTGACCTTAATGAGTGGTAGGTATTTACTGGACACTAATATTATCATTGCCTTGTTTGCAAGTGAAGCACCAACTATAGATAACCTAGCTCAAGCTGATGAAGTTTTTATTCCAAGTATTGCTCTTGGAGAACCCCATTACGGTGCAAGAAAATCAAGGCGTTCCCAAAAGAATTTAGAACGGATTGAGGATTTTGTTGAAGATAGCACGGTTATTGGGTGTGATGCTGATACCGCTCATCATTATGGTGATGTCAAGAACAAGTTAAGAATTAAAGGCCGTCCGCTGCCTGAGAACGATGTCTGGATTGCAGCACTAGCGTTGCAACATAGTTTGACGTTAGTGACACGCGATGCACCTTTCAAAGAGGTGGAAGATCTGCAAACAGTAGAATGGTAAGCAGTTACCTGGGGCCTCCGTAAGCTATCTTGCTACGATTCAATGGAAGCATAGTTAAGCTAAATTTACTGATTGCCAATTCAATCGTGAACATCTTTAGCAATGCCAGAGTTAATTGAACTCAGTACAGAACGACTACATCTCCGTCAGTGGCGCAAGAGCGATCGCGAACCCTTTGCTCGGTTAAACGCCGACCCACAAGTCATGGAATTTTTTCCGAACTTACTTGACCGCTCTGCGAGTGATGCCCTGGCAGATCGAATTGAGGCAAAAATTAGCGAGCAGGGATGGGGGTGGTGGGCGGCTGAACTCCGGGCGACTCAGGAATTTATTGGATTCGTG
>CAXUIV010000545.1:1253-3751 GCA_964250875.1 uncultured bacterium | reverse complement strand
AGATAGTTAGGCAGCATAAGCAATGAAAGGATGCTGAAAATACTTGAGGATGCGAACGGGTAACTCTTGCAGTTTGTGTAGATGAGAACGCAGTCGCCCTGTTAACGCAATCAGGTTGTGAGTGGGGGCCTGAGGGTGGACCCCTTGCTTAACATCACAGTTGAGATACTCAGACGGATTCAATGGCGAACCAAATTTTTAGTCATTAGAAAACGGTCATGGCGTTGATAGCCAACTTTAT
Source organism: uncultured bacterium (assembly GCA_964250875.1). Lineage (GTDB taxonomy): Bacteria > Cyanobacteriota > Cyanobacteriia > Cyanobacteriales > Chroococcidiopsidaceae > CAXUIV01. The sequence continues at coordinate 3,510 of CAXUIV010000545.1, read as the reverse complement.
GATACAGGCGCTGTGCCTTGGGATTGTCGAAATCTACTTCTAGATGAAGTGCTTGGACTCCCAGAACTCGGCAGGCATCCTCTGCAAATGCCAACGTCTGAGTTCCAATACCCTGTCCACGATGTTGAGGTCGCAGGTAAAGTTCATCAACGAAGGCATCTCGCCCTCTGTATTCTAAGCTGTAACCCAGCGTCAGAACAACATAACCAATCACATCCTCTTGCTGGATTAACCACGCTTGCCCTAGAGACTCGTCAGTCAAAAAATGCGTCAGCACATCACGTTCGATGGTCTGATCGAATGGCAGGTTTTCATTCTCATGAAACTCTTGAACAAGTTCCAGAAGGACAGTGAGATCAGCGATTATTGCCCTTCGGTACTGGATAGTCACAACATGTCGCTCCTTAACAATTGTCCGTCGTATTTTACTAGTCAGTAGGTACATCGGTACGGACGACCTGCCAATTAGCAGGAGATTTTGCCTGAACTTAAACCTTAATCCTGTGAAGAACGTAAAACTACTCTACGGTACGATTCAGAGACAACTCTATTGATTTGCGAGATATCATGGAGGGGTTTAGAGAGTAGCGATCAGGAGTCAAGCCATGCAAGCAATCCTGTTAAGCAGCGAAGAAGTCGCGAAACGGGCCAATCAACTGTATGACAACGAAATCCGTCAAAAAGTTGAGACGGAGGAAAATATTGGCAAGATGGTCATCATCGATATTGAGACAGGTGACTACGAGGTTGATGAAGCCGGACTCCAAGCAGCACACAATCTTTATGTAAAACACCCATTTGCAAGGCTCTTTGGGATTCGCATCGGCTACAATGTAGCCGCTTCATTAGGTGGTGTCATGGAGCGCGTCAGCAGTGATTTCCGGTATAGTGGCAGATAGACATGCGATCGTCTCATTGACATTTTTCTTGGTGAACGGCGCAACTTTCCCGATTGAGTTTGTGATAGATACTGGTTTTACTGATCACCTTTGCCTTCCCCCAGAAGCAGTAAACTTACTGGGTTTGCCGTTTCTATACAATCTGCCTGCGAACTTAGCGGACAACAGTACAGTCTCTCTAGCAGTTCATCAAGCGACAATCTTGTGGGATGGCGTGGAACGAGAGATTCGTGTGTTTGCTACAGGGCGACGACCTCTAATTGGCACTGCTCTGCTGAGCGAACAAGAACTTGTGATTCAGTTTACAGAGGGCGGGTTAGTAACAATTGATGAGTTGTAAACGCCGACCTAGCGTGACGCAGCGTCTGGCGTTCCTGCTCATAGGTGTCGATTAACTCGTCAGCCGCACTGTGATTAATCATTGAGGCCAGCTTCCAGCCGAGATTAAATGCGTCGGAGATGCCAGTGTTCATGGAAATAGCTAAGGAATTTTCAGTTTGCACTTCATCGACTCCGGCTAAATCTGCAAGCCTCCCGAAGCATTAAGTACTTGACCTGTTATCCAGTCTGCCTCTGCGCTTGCAAGAAATGCTACAACCTCGGCGATGTCTGCGGGTCGCCCTAGCCGACGACCGTAGAGAGTGTGTTCTATGATTGTTGCCTCCATATCAGGTGACAAACCAGAACGGAGCAGATCCGTATCAGTCGTTCCTGGAGCAACAGCATTAACCCGAATGCGTCGCGGGGCAAGTTCGATCGCCAGACTTTTGGTAAGCGCTTCCACAGCTGCTTTAGTGGCAGAATACACTGAGGCACCTGCTACAGGGCGACTCCCGTTAATAGAGCTAATGTTGATCACAGGACCACCCGCTGGATCGAACGCTCGGTAGGCCGCTTTGGTGGCGAACAGAACTGAGCCAACATTCACTGCAAATTGCTGATGAAACTGTTCTGGATCAACTGTATCGAGCAAACCAATCTTGGCAGTACCCGCATTGTTAACCAAAATATGGAGACCACCAAAGGCTTGGGCAGCAGCATCGACCAGTTGTTCTACCTGAGGTGGCTCGTCTAAATCGGCTTGTATTAATGTTGCTTGACCACCCTCTGCACGAATGGATTTCACCACGTTTTCTGCTGCCTCAAGATTGTTTAGATAATGCACCACGACCTTGGCACCTTCTTGAGCAAAGCGACATGCACAAGCCGCGCCGATACCCCTGAGTTTGCCAGTTGGAGACAGGATTTAAACCGCTGGAATCCATCTAGCTGCGTACTTGATAAGTTTATCTACATCTTTAGGGGAGACACGGGCACCAACATAGCCGTCTGGACGAACGAGGTAAAGCGTTGGTTTC
>CAXUIV010000545.1:0-1153 GCA_964250875.1 uncultured bacterium | reverse complement strand
GCGCGATCGCCAGCGCGTAGTCCCTTTTTGCCCATTGTCTCAAGGGTTAATGGACTTTCGTGTGTATTGATAGTCAGTTGGCTAAACGCCTGCGCCATCTTGTACTCACCGCCCAACTTAAGTAATGGTTCGCCGAGCCATCGAATCAGTGCCTGCACCCATTTGGGCGTGACAAGTGTTGTATATTTGAGCGCAGAATACTGGCTGTTCTCAAGGGCTGTACGCAGCATGTAGCGTTCCTGCTCATAGGTGTCGATTAACTCGTCAGCCGCACCGTGATCAATCACTGATGCCAGCTTCCAACCGAGATTAAATGCGTCGGAGATGCCAGTGTTCATGCCCTGTCCACCGTTTGGGAGAATTGGGTTACCAACATCTCCAGCCAGAATAATTCGTCCATCACGCAAACCAGAGCCTATTCCCATTGAAAGATCCGTGTAGCTAAACCAATCGGGATTACTCAGGATGACGCTATCAACAGCCGTCACTTCACGGATACGAACCTGCATCTCTTCAAGCGTCGGCTGCCGCTCAGGCATATGTTTCTTCGGCTCAATCGTAAGAACCCGATGAATACCGCCAGGAAGAGGCACGATCGCCGCAAAGCCGTTTTGAAAGTAAAACAGCCACATCTGCTCCATTGTTGACAGCCGCCGCCAGGTAAGTTTGCAGTCAACTTGCCGAATACCAACGCCTACCTTTTTGGGTTCAAAGTTGTGTTTTGTAAAGGTGCGCGTAATTCCTGTTGCTCCATCACAGCCGATGACGTAATTGGAGTGAATAATCTGCGTTTCGTCTGGAGTTTGCACAGTGGCAACAATGCCATCCCCGTTCTGCTGGAGGTGTTTCAGCTCGGTGTTGAATTCAATCGCGATACCTCGACGCTCCAAAGCTTCGGCCATGACTGCTTCAAAATTATGCTGGCCGCACAGAATGACATCCTGAAAGGGCGTCTCTTGCAGCCGCATTGTCAATGGTCCAAAGCACTTGCCGTAACCGTGAACCATGATTCGACACATAAAGCCGCTGATCTCATTCATCGGTTCAAGGAGGTTCAGTGCGTAAAGCACCTCCTGACTGCGCTGCATCAGGTTAGTCGCCTTGGTAAAGCGTGAGAGTTCTGGCTTTTTCTCTAAAATGCGTACCGGAACGC
>CAXUIV010000544.1:2936-3753 GCA_964250875.1 uncultured bacterium | reverse complement strand
TCAAACATCTCTCTTTCTTTGTTGGAGGCACGGGCAAAATTGAACGGCAACCAATAGCGCAGGACTTTCGGGATAGGGAGTCGTTAATCAGACAACCGTCCGGTACAACTGGTAGGAAAAGGAAAGAGTGGATGAACAACGGCAAAGTAAGAATCTACGAGCTATCAAAGGAATTGAACTTGGATAACAAGGAGCTATTAGCAATTTGCGACGAGCTCGACATCGCGGTAAAAAGCCATAGCAGCACTATCAGCGAGGACGAGGCAGAGCGCATTCGCACAGCGGCGGAAAAACTTACAGCCAGTGCTGCTGGTTCACGCCCAGAATCGTCTGCCGTCAGTCCAAAGGCAAACTCACAAGCTGTCCCTGGTTCCAAACCCAGGCCAAATATGCCGCATAAACAGCAAATTTTAGAAATTCGTAAGCCTAAGCCTGTAGAGCGTAGCAGCCAAAATTCGCCAGAGCCTTCTCAAACGGCTCCCCCTCAGTCTCTCCAAGCCCCAGCTCGCCCCTCCGCTCCTGCTCCTGTGAAGCCGCCAGCACCGAGTCGGCCACCAGTGCGCACGAGCCAAGAGGCAAACCGAACGGACGAGGTAGGTGTTGCTACTCCAAAACCCCAAGCAGCGTCAGAGGTCGTTGCACCAAAACCTAAGGAGGTTGCAGAAAGGCCAAAGGTGGTTCAACCACATGCCAGAGCTGCGGAAAGGGCTGCCCCAACGCCTCAGCTAGCACAAGGTGATCGCCCTGTGCTAAGACGCGACCAGCCGCCGTCTAAAAACGCAGATCATGAAGAATCGGCATCGGGTCGGCGACCAAC
>CAXUIV010000544.1:0-2926 GCA_964250875.1 uncultured bacterium | reverse complement strand
GTCTACACCGGCAGATCTGGTTACATCGGATGCGGGTGGGCGACCCACTCGTCGGGCTCCAGTTGTTGCAAGAGCAGACTTGGGAGTCAGCAGACCACAGTCACCAGCTGTGGAACTCCAACGGCCCAGACCTGCGCGCTCACTTGACCCTGTAGCTCCAGCTTCTGGTCGCTCAGCAGGCACAGATGTGTCGGAGGCAGACTTAGATGGCGAGCCGCTCATCGACGCTGATGAAGAGCTGCTGAAGCGTCCAGCCTTACCCCGGCCAGTCAAAGGCGGGAAAAAGTGGCAAGAAGAAGAAATTATTGACGAAGGGCAAGACTCCGCAGGCAAAGCTGGTAAAGCTGGTGCTAAGGTCAAGCGGCTCAAACCTCTCGTTGATGTTGACGATGAAGAGGATCTGGACGATATCGATCTTGATGATCCAGAAGCTCCAATTCAAGTTAGCCTCTCCATTGCGCGTCCTCCCAAGCAGAAGATGCCTAGAACGGGACAGGCAGCTCCAACGATAGCTACCGCTGCACCTTCTAGAGGAAGAAAATCGAGTGGTCGCGAGAACAACCGCCGTCGCGAAGCGGAGCAAAAGCGGGAGCGTCCAGAAAAAATCGTGATGACTGGCAGCATGACTGTTCAAGAACTGGCATCAGCCTTAGCTGCTCAGGACACGGAAATCGTCAGAATCTTATTTCTGAAGGGGATATTAGCCAACATTACCCAGAACTTGGATATTCCCACAGCTACTATGGTGGCCCAGGAAATGGGAGTGCAGGTCGAAACTGCTGAGCCAGAGGCAGAGGCGCGTAAAATCACTGAGATGCTGGATGTAGCCGACCTAGACCACCTACAGCGGCGACCACCAGTAGTGACGATCATGGGTCATGTGGACCACGGTAAAACGACTTTGCTCGACTCGATTCGCAAAACCAAAGTGGCTCAAGGCGAAGCAGGAGGCATCACTCAGCACATCGGCGCTTACCATGTAGATGTGGAACACAATGGTGCAATGCAGCAGGTAGTCTTCCTGGATACACCTGGTCACGAAGCCTTTACAGCCATGCGGGCGCGAGGAGCGCGGGTGACAGATTTAGCGGTGCTAGTGGTAGCGGCTGACGATGGGGTACGGCCTCAAACAGTAGAAGCAATTAGCCATGCTCAAGCTGCCGAAGTCCCGATTGTCGTGGCAATCAACAAAATTGACAAGGAGGGTGCCCAGCCTGACCGCGTGAAGCAAGAGCTGACTCAGTACGGACTGACAGCAGAAGAATGGGGTGGTGAAACCATCATGGTGCCTGTGAGCGCCCTCAAGGGTGAAAACCTGGATACGCTCCTAGAGATGATCCTGCTAGTGACAGAGGTTGAAGAACTCTCCGCCAACCCGGATCGTCCCGCCAAGGGGACGGTGATCGAAGCCAATCTAGACAAGGCCAAGGGTCCAGTTGCAACTCTGCTTATTCAGAACGGTACACTGAGAGTCGGCGATGTACTTGTAGCTGGTTCTGCTTTAGGCAAGGTCAGAGCTATGGTCGATGACCGGGGACGCCGAGTTGGAATTGCCAGTCCATCGTTTGCCGTGGAAGTTTTAGGTTTGAGCGATGTGCCAGCCGCGGGTGATGACTTCGAAGTCTTCCCCAATGAGAAGGAAGCGCGAGCGATCGCCACAGCCAGAGCAGACAAACAGCGCCAGTCCCGCCTCATGCAGGGACGGATTACACTCACAACTCTCTCGGCTCAAGCCCAAGAAGGCGAGCTGAAAGAACTCAACTTGATTCTAAAGGCAGACGTTCAGGGTTCGGTGGAAGCAATTCTAGGGGCACTCAAACAAATCCCTCAGAACGAAGTCCAGATTCGGATCTTGTTGGCTGCTCCTGGCGAGATCACTGAGACAGACATCGACTTGGCAGCTGCTAGTGAAGCCGTGATCATTGGGTTTAACACCACTTTAGCGAGTGGAGCCAGACAAGCTGCTGATGAGGCAGGTGTGGATGTACGAGAATACAACATCATCTACAAGCTCTTAGAAGACATTCAGGGCGCACTAGAAGGTCTCTTGGAGCCAGAACTGGTAGAAGAAGGGCTGGGTCAAACCGAAGTTCGTGCCGTCTTCCCCGTTGGCCGTGGTGCAGTGGCTGGCTGCTACGTGCTGTCTGGCAAGATGCTGCGTAACTGCAAAGTGCGAGTACAGCGAGGTGGTAAGGTCATTTTCGAGGGCACCCTTGATTCGCTCAAACGGATGAAAGAAGACGTTAAGGAGGTGAATGCAGGCTACGAATGTGGCGTTGGCATTGACAAGTTTAACGACTGGGCCGAGGGAGACATCATTGAAGCCTTCCAGATGGTAACCAAGCGCCGGACGCTCACGATGACGAAATAAACGTGGGAAAGTGGAATTGGGGGAGATGAGTGGGACAGTCCCTCTCCCCTCCCCTGCTCATCCCCTCACCCTTCGCTCCTATGCCCTCATTTCGCTTTGAACCTATTCTGTGGATTCATGTCTCTGGATTAGCAACGCTTCCCATTCTTCTAGGGCTATGCCTGTTAGGACTCTCACTCGGCGATCCCATGTTGCCAGTGTGGTCGGAGCTGTTATTAGTTGCAGCCATCGGCACTGTACCAGTACTTTGGATGCAGCTAACCTGCCCTTTTTACATCTTTGCTGTTTTAGCGGTAGCTCTGAAGCTAGACCAACTGACTGCTCAACAGCGCCGGATTTTGAGCTTAATTAATACACGAGCAAATCGGCTGCTGGCAGTGGTAGCAGCCGTACTCTTAATTGGAGTGCAGTGGCAACTTTATCGTGTTGCTCCCATGGTGGCAGTTGCTTCATTTCTACCAGAATGGCGAGCTTTGGGGTTGTTGCTAGCAGGAGTCGCCTTTTTGTTTAGTAACGTGTTTTTGCAGATTCCTGTGAGCGTATTGCGAGTTTTCG